>VEQI01000040.1 GCA_018883305.1 Limnohabitans sp.
CAGCTGGGTACCACACTGCCACTGACGAGAAATATCACTTGAGTCCCGCGCTGAGTCAGATGACCAGGATTACCTGTAATGACTTTGTATCCCCCCGCATCAATGACAACAGAAGGCAGTGTGTAGATCTGGTCTACATAGGCGGGCGTGGTGCCGTTGTCATAACTGGTGACTTTGAGACGAAAGTCAGACAAGTTCACGGCTGCATTGGTAGGGTTATGCAGTTCAAGCCAGCATTGGACATTGACCGCATAGCAGCTAGAGATTTCAGAAATGACCAAGTGACTGACCGTAACGGGGGGGGCGGTCAGTGGGAGGGAAGATGCGCTCTGCCCGCTTCCACCACTGCTTGCGCCACCACCTCCGCCACATGCAATCAGCCCACTGGTGATCGCCATGAGGCAAAGCCATCTGAACAGCATCGCCATAGAGAATGAATGATCAAGGGTGTCGCACCATTATCCACATGGTTGACGCTCCTGCGGAGCACATGACCTCATGCGGATTTTTTTCCTTGGGCCAAGTTAAGGGCACGCAGCATGGGAACAATGGCGTCTAGTACCGGCGTAACCACACCGCCAGCACGAGCCATCGCTTGCACCTGCCCCACAATGGCCTCCACTTCGATGCTGCGTCCGGCTTCAATGTCCTGCAACATGGACGGCTTGATGCGAGCCCCCTGAGTACCATCGATGGCCGCGCCCAGCAGCGGCACCTGCTTGGCGGCCTCTGCCTCGGCGTTCAGTTCGTAGCCTTGCATCGCGGCAATGGTGGCCACCTCTTGCACCAAGGCACGGTAGAGGTCCATCATGCCAGGCACCGCCGCCAACTGATCCACCGACAAGCGTGTCAGGGCACAAAGCGAATTCATGGCCGCGTTGCGAAGCAGTTTGCTCCACACGACACGGCGAATGTGATCACTGGCCTCAGCCTGGAGCCCTGCTTGCCGCATCAACGCAACGACTTGCGAAAGACGCTGGGTGTCTTGGCCATTGGGCTCGCCCAGCACCCATCGGTTATTGGCGGTGTGACGCACTACGCCAGGTTCCACCACGGCGTTGGCTGAGTAAGCCACGCAACCGATCACCCGCTGCGGCTGCACCTGCCGCCACAGCGTGCCATCGGGGTCAAGCAACGGCAAGCTTTCAACGGCACTGTCACCACTCTCGACCCCATAAGTCCACCACCAGGGGATACCGTTGTTGACGAAGACGGCGCTGCCGCCCCCAGAGAGTAGATGAGCGATGTCCGCTGCAGCGGCCCCTTGCGTGTGGGCTTTGAGGGTGACCAACACCAGGTCTTGCGCGGGCAAGTCTTGCGCCCGTTCGGTGGCCGCATGGGGTCGCACTACAAAGTCTTCGGAGGGTGTGAGCAGGCGCAGGCCGCGTTCTTGAATAGCCTGTAGCTGCTCCCCGCGAGCCACGACCGAAACCTGATGGTCCGTGAAACGCAACAGACGCGCAGCCAGGTATCCGCCAATCGCTCCAGCACCAAAGATGCAGATGTTCATAGGTTCAATCAAGCTTGGCGCCAGAGCTCTTGACCACTTTGGCCCAGTGCACCACATCCGCCTCAAGAATCTTGCGGAACTCTTCCGGGGTGGAGGTGAAAACCTCCGAGCCCTGCTCGCGAAAGAAATTTCGCCCCTCTGGCGTTTGCACAATTTTGATCACGTCGGCGTGGATCTTGTCGATCACCGCTTGCGGCGTACCTGCCGGCGCCAAGAGGCCCCACCAGGGGCTGACGTTGAATTGTGGGTAGCCCATTTCAGCAATGGTGGGCACGTCAGGCATGCTGCCATTGCGCTTGGCGCTTGACACGCCAATGGCCCGCAGCTTGCCGCCTTTGATCAGTTGAAGGGCTGAGGGCACGGCAGCAAATGCCGTGTCCACCTGACCACCAATGACGTCGGTCATCGCCGCTGCAATGGCTTTGTAAGGCACATGCACGGTCTTGATGCCGACCTCGACGTTCAGGGATTCAGACAACAAATGGTTGATCGAGCCGTTGCCCGAAGTGGCGTAAGTCACCTTCCCTGGCTGGGCTTTGGCGATCCCCAGCAGTTCACGGAAGTTCTTCACCGGCGAATTCGCGCCCACGACCAAAAAGAAGGCCGTGGTGGCCACCGGCGTGATCGTGGCAAAGTCCTCCACCGAGTCAAAGGGGATCTTGGGGTAGAGGCTTGGATTGACCGCCTGTGAACCAGCATAAGTGAAGAGCAACGTGTAACCATCCGCGGGCGACTTGGCCACGAAGTCCGTCCCCACCACGCCGGCAGCACCCACCCGGTTTTCAACCACCACGGTTTGGTTCCAGGTGAGGCTGAGTTTTTGCGCCAGGAATCTCGCGAAGACATCCGTGGCTCCGCCAGCCCCCTGCGGCACCACCAGCTTGACGGGTTTAGTGGGATAGGACTGTGCAAATGTCCCTATCGAGCAGACAACCAGTGAGGCCGCAAGTATCCATGAGAAGGCTTTGCGCATGCTTAACTCCTAACGGTGGTGTGAACTTAGCGGCGGGATGTTAGCGCAAGCGTGGGGGCATGCACGTCACTTGCGTTTCGGGATTTTTCACTGTCGTGGCATCGGCGAATCGCACTTGCAGCACTGGTTAACGAGGCAACCATTCCCACGGCCGCTCGCGGCGAGCGTTCGCCTGCCAAGCCTCGATCGCCCCACGCCGGCGCCATGTCACCTCAACCTCGTCGGCACCGGACAGCAGCATGTCGCGACGAAAACTCGGCAGCGTGAAAGCGATAGGCGAGCCATCCGGAGGCGTCAGCGTGCACGCCTGAAGATCCAGCGTGAAGGCCTCCCCCGACGCCGCTTGAGCACCCAGGCGCTGTACGGTGGCCCAATCCAGTGTCAGCGGCAGCATCTGATTGCGAAAGCAATTGTCGTGAAAGATCAGACCGAAGCTAGGCGCAATGACACAGCGAATACCAAACGCATTGAGCATGGTGGCCGCCGTTTCGCGTGAACTGCCGCACGCAAAGTTGGGGCCTGCAATCAAAAAAGTTGCTCGTCGGAACGGTGGCTGGTTCAAGACAAAGTCTGGATTCTCTTGACCGGTTGGCAAGTAGCGCCATGGACCGAACAAGCGCTGTGCAAGCTCTGCTTCGCTGCGGATACCGGCTGGTTGCGGCCCCGCCTGGCCCCTGACCAAGGGTGCGATGGTGTCCGTATTGATGTCGGGTTGCAACAGTGCCGCAGCCGGTCCGGTCAAGGTCACGAGTCCACGCATCACAGATTTCCTGAATTGTTGTTCCCATCCACGGCCGGCTCCTCGAGCGTTGTACAAAACTTTCGTGGATCGACCAGATGGCCTGCAATGGCCGATGCGGCCGCCAGCGCCGGTCCGGCAATGTGCGTGCGGCTGCCCGGTCCCTGACGATTGGCAAAGTTTCGATTGGCCGTGGAGACCACGCGCTCACCGCTGCCCACCGTATCGCCGTTGGCGCCCAGACACATGGAGCAGCCTGGTCGTCGCCAATCGAATCCTGCATCCATGAAAATTCTGTGCAAGCCCTCTTGTTCAGCTTCGCGACGCACCAACTCCGAGCCAGGCACCACCCAGGCTTGCACGTGCGAAGCAACTCGACGCCCACGCACCAAACTGGCAGCCACTCGCAAATCGCTGAGGCGGCTGTTGGTGCAAGATCCAATGAAAACCCGATCAACATGCAGACCATCCATCGACTGCCCCGGAACCAGCCCCATGTAGGCCAGCGAACGCGCCATGCTGAGGCGTCGCTCGGGGTCAGGCGCTGTGGCGGGGTCGGGCACATGGCCCGTGACTGGCAGCACCATGTCCAGGCTGTTGCCCCACGTGACCTGTGGCGCGATTTGACTCACGTCCAGCACCACCTCACGATCGAAGCGTGCGTCGTCATCGGATCGCAGCGTGCGCCAATCGGCCAGCGCGGCATCCCATTGCGCCCCCTTGGGCGCATAAGGCCGGCCTGCCAGCCACTCAAAGACCGTGTCGTCGGGGGCCATCATGCCGTAGCGTGCGCCCCACTCAACCGACATGTTGCACAGCGTGAAGCGAGCCTCCATGGACAGGGCGCGCACGGCAGATCCCCCGTATTCAACGGCATAGCCATTGCCCGCCGCCACGCCGAGCTGACCAATCAAATACAAAATCAGGTCTTTACCGCTCACATTCGCCGGTAACGGGCCATTCAGGGTGACCCGCATCGTTCGCGGCTTGTGCTGAACACAGGTTTGTGTGGCCAGGATGTGCACCAGCTCGCCCTGCCCCACCCCCCAAGCCAGTGCACCCACGGCGCCATGGGTACAGGTGTGGCTATCGCCAATCGCCACGGTGAGACCGGGCAATGCCAGACCCATTTCAGGCGTGATGACGTGCACGATGCCGTGGCCCGCCTCGCCAAGGTCAAACATCTTCACACCAAATGTTTGACTATCCCGACGCAAGTTGACGACATGCGGGTTGGTGCTCTGCAAGAGGTCGCCGGAACGCGGATCCGTCGACACAGAATGATCCGCCGTCGCAAAAGTCAGCGATGGCTGCTGTACCGACAAGCCGCGTTGCCCAAGCCGAGTGAAGGCGTTGCCGTTGAAGTCGGGCACCACATGCCGGTCCACATGCAGCAACGCGAAGCCTTCCCCCAGATCAGCCACGACATGACGTTGCCAGACCTTCCCAAACAAAGTCCCGTCACTTGACATCGGCACCTGACTCCTTGACAGCCGATACCCAGTTCTCCACTTCTCTGCGTATCACAGCACTGAACTCGGCCGGCGTGGAGGCCACCCTTTCCATGGACTGCTCTTCCAGTCGCTTTCGCACTTCTGGAAGCGCCAGTACCTTGACGATGTCGGTATGCAAGGCACGCAGGATGTCTGGCGGCAAGGCGCCCGGCCCGATCAAACCGAACACACCCTCATAGCCCAAACCTGGCACCGCTTCGCCGATCACCGGGATCTCGGGATAAAGCTTGCTGCGTTGCGGATCAGTGATCGCCAGGATCTTGAGCTTGCCGGCCTTAACGTGCGGCAATGCAGACTCCAGCACGACGAAGCCCACCGGGATGCGGCCAGGCAGAATTTCATGATAGGCCGCACTGCTGCCAGCGAAAGGCACGTGGACCATGTCCAAGCCATTGCGCTTGCGCAACAACTCACCCGTGATGTGACCCGCAGTTCCTACGCCCAGCGATGCCCAGGAGATGGCCCCAGGTTGGGCCTTGGCAAGCGCGATGAAGTCGCGGACATGGTGAGCGGGAAACGCCGGATGCGCCACCAGCGCACTGGTGATGCGTCCGATCTGGGTGATTGGCGTGATGTCCTTGAAGGTGTCGTACGGTAAATCCTTGCGCAGGCTTGGGTTGATGGTGAACGCGCTGATCGCAATGCCCATGGTATGCCCATCAGGCAGCGCTTGAGCCACGGCTTGGGTGCCTATGATGGTGCCGCCACCCGCGCGGTTTTCAACGATGGCGGGCTGGCCCCAGAGCTCTGACAACTTCAACGCGATGGGCCGGATGATCGCATCCGTAGCCCCACCAGGTAGCAGTGGCGAGATGATTTTGACGGGACGCGTGGGTCTGAAGGCTGACTGCGCGTGGGAAGGCAAGACCACGCCTCCAGCAGCCAGGGCGGCCGCACTGATCAACCATGTGCGACGCGTAGCGCGTGGGTCAACAAACATCATGGGGTTTCATGGAGCAAGTGCAGGGCGATGGCGCATGCCGCATCATGCGTGAATTCACCAGACTGCATGCGTTCCAGCACTTCAGACATTTCCAAACACAAAAACTCACTGACTTCACCGTCCAGATTGTGGGGGGTTTCATCGTCCGCCACCACAGTGGTGTACACGAAAATATTTTCGCTGTGCCACCCCTCTGGTTCGGCCCGCTCCGTGGTCAAAGCGCGCCTGAGGACCAACACTTGCGATGGATCTCGTTGCAGGCCAGCCTCTTCAAAAATTTCGCGAACAGCACACCCATGAGGATCCTCCCCAGAGGGCAACCCTCCGGCTGCCAAATTATCCAGCAAGCCAGGATCAATGGCTTTGCTCGATGAACGGCGACCACACCACATGCGGCCGTCCGTGGTCAGTCCGTGAACATGGGCGGCGTGGCTGCGCAAGCCAAAAAATCGAAACGCAGAACGCTCCAAACGAAAACATTCCGGCGCACGGTAGGGCCAGTCCGTCTGCTGTGCAGCCCAGCAGGTGTACATCTCATCACGCCATCCAACCACTGCCCCTTGATCCAGCAACTGTTTCGCTACTTCTTGCAAAATGCGCTCCCGCCCAGCGGGACTGAGGTGCTCCGCCATCCACACCCATTGGGATCCTTGTGTCACCAAAGGTGTGTGAGCGGGTAACAGTTGCATGAACAAGTTTGCTCGCTCTGGTGACATGATCCCCAGTGATTGAGAACAACCCGCCAGATACCAAGGATGCCATCCATCCGGCACAGGCGAGCGCGCCATCCTCAGCACGCTTTGAAGGTATTCACATTTGTCTTGGCTCAGCAACATTTGTCATCGTCCATCTCAAGGTGAAGAGCTTCTCACACGGGGGGCATGGATTGAATTGAAATCAGCCGTTGATGAATACTTATGTACCCATTCGGGAAAATTGAGTGAAAGTTTGAATTGACAATTTAAAATGTCAGTTCATAGTTACATATTTGTGGGTGCAAGCATATTCCCTCTTAGGTGACGATGATGGAAAACGTATCGGGTCAACTTTCAATGCCGCGCAGCGAGCTGTTGAATTTTGTGTTGCCCAGTCAATACGCCTCGTGCTTTGAGGTCAGCAAAGTACATCCCCAGTTCTCACAAGAGATGATTCGACAGCTCGCAGCTGACTCGCTGGACTTTGACCCGCGGGCTTTCCATGACTTGGCCCATTCGCTACAAGTGGAAAGCTTGGATATCGAAAATTACATGACCCAAGTGGTGAGCGGTGCTGCGATGGTCTTGGGAGAGTGGTGGGCCAATGACCGAATTTCCATCACCGCCGTGCGTTTGGGCGCTAACCGTTTGACCGAATTGATATTCGAACTGGCAGATCAGCGCATTCAAACTCATCAGAAACCCTTCAATCCTTACAAAGTGGTCATCGCTGCTCCCAGGGGAAATCAACATACGCTGGGGACAAACGTCGTGTCAGAGATATTCCACCTTCACGGATGGAACGTGACTTCAGGCCCCCTGATTGAACTCGAAATGACACCCGACCTGGTTTCGCAATCGCATGTTGATGTGTTGGGTGTGACGCTTTCACTGGACCGTGACCTGTTGCTCGGCCATAAATTTATTTCCCAATGTCGCAAGCTCAGTGTTAATAAAGATCTTGTTGTCATGGTGGGTGGTACACAGGCTTTTTTACGAACCAACTTGGCGCAAGAGGTGAACGCAGATTTCGCAGCCACGAATGCGCGTCAAGCACAAGAGTTTGCGATGAGCCTGATGACGCGCATTCGTACCCGAAATCACTTCGAGCAACCCTCCCGTGACTGACGATCCCCCCTGGCCGCTTGCGCCTGTGGAACACCCATCGATACAGCCACTGGCATGTCAGCATTTATTGACATTGACTCAACCTGCACCGTTGACATCTATCGTCTCAAAGACTTCGTCATTGAAGCTTGGCCAATATGATTCTAAAATTGTTTTGTCCTAGACAAACATGGATTTCAAGAACGCTGTGACTGCCACCGCTCCTACTGCCTTGCCCCTGCCCGATCGCACCCCTGCCTCGGCCCGCGCCGTGTTCCGGTTGTTACAACAACTTCGTCATGGGTCCCTCACCATTCACCTGCCTGACGGCAGCGTGCAGACCGTGGGCGAGAGTCTTGGGCCGCATGTCAGCCTGAAGCTGCATAACTGGAAGCCCTTCGAAGCGGCACTCAAGTCTGGGGATATCGGTTTTGCAGAGTGCTTTGTCGCGGGTGACTGGACCACCTCGCAACTGCCAGCCCTGCTGGGGCTGCTCGCGGCCAATCGACAAGCGCTGGACGATGTGATCCATGGCTCCTGGCTGGGTCGGCTGGTCTATCGGGTCCGCCACCTGCTCAATCGCAACACACGAGGTAACAGCCGCAAGAACATCCACGCACATTACGACCTGGGCAACGCGTTCTATCGCCTGTGGCTGGATGGCACGATGAATTATTCATCCGGTCTCTTCCACGGTAACCACCAGCAGGACATGCAGCAAGCTCAGCATGCCAAGGTGCGGCGTGCGCTGCACATGGCCGGTGTTCAGCGCGGTCACCGCGTGCTGGAAATCGGCTGCGGGTGGGGAGCGCTGGCTGAACAAGCCACGCAAGAATTTGGCGCACACCTCACCGGCGTCACCTTGTCCACCGAACAGCTTGCGTGGGCCCAGGCGCGTTTGGCATCCCAGGGCTTGTCTACCATGGCCGACTTGCGCCTGCAGGATTACCGCGACATTGCCGATGGTCCCTTTGACGCCATCTGCTCCATTGAAATGCTAGAGGCAGTGGGTCAAGCATACTGGCCCACTTACTTCCAAAGCCTGACGCGCCTGCTCAAGCCCATGGGACGCGCGTGCATCCAAAGCATTGTGATTCGCGACGATTTGTTTGACCGCTATATACGCTCGACCGACTTCATTCAGCAATACATCTTTCCCGGCGGATGTTTGCCCTGCCCACGAGAATTCAAACGTGAAGCAACCAACGCCGGATTGAAGGTTGTCGATGCATTTCACTTCGGGCTCGACTATGCCGAGACATGCCGACGCTGGCGCGCAGACTTCCTGGCACGCAAGGAAGAAGTACTGTCGCTGGGCTTTGACGAACGGTTCATCCGCATCTGGGACTTCTACCTGGCCTATTGCGAGGCAGGGTTTGAGGCAGGAGACATTGATGTCGTTCAATACACCCTGGAGCGCTAGGCTTTTATCGGCCTCTTCATCACACTGGCTCTGCCAAGGAACGCTGATACCACATCTGAAGTACTCACATGAATTCACTGATCCAATTACATCGCACCCTGTACGCGCTCATCATCGGCGTCATCACTGTTGTGTGCCTACTCACAGGTTGCGCCAGCAACGAAGTCGCGCAGTATGCAGCAGAACGGCCTCTGTTGGAACTAGACCGCTTTTTTAACGGCAAGGTCATTGCGCACGGCATTTTTCAAAACCGAAGCGGTCAAGTGGTACGTCGCTTCACGGTGGATATGGATGGACGTTGGGAAGGAAACCAAGGTGTTCTGGACGAGCGTTTCACCTACTCGGACGGCAAAACTGAACGGCGTATCTGGCGTTTGACAAAAACAGAAAGTGGTCGCTACACAGGCACGGCCGATGACGTCGTTGGCGTTGCCAACGGACAAACCTCGGGCAATGCTTTTCAATGGGCCTATACCCTCAAATTACCGGTGGATGGCAGCATCTACGAGGTGCAATTTGATGATTGGATGTATCTGGTCAACGACAAAGTCATGCTGAACCGTGCCTCCATGAGCAAGTTCGGCATTCGGTTGGGAGAAGTCACGCTCTCTTTCCACAAACAAGACCCCTGATGCGGACAGACGAGCCCGACTGGCCTTGATGTTCAAGGGCATCGACATGCCCTTGAACATCGACTCGATTCACTCAATCCGCTGCAGCAATCAGCACAGCACCCATCATGGCCACCCCGCCTGGTATGGACCAGCTGTTGTTGGTGGTCACTGGCTGGGAAGCGCTCACAGGCTGCTGCTGCACCCCAAACTTGGGTCGCCGAGCATCCAACACTCGATGCGTGCCAAATTCCTTTTGCAAACGCTGGATCTGCTGCGGCAGGTCACGTTGACTGCATCGCCACTGCAGCGCATCGCCCCCCGCCGTCATGTCCGGCTTGACCAACTCGATCAAGTCCTGCGACCACTTCTGTCGCCAGGCATTCAGGGACTGTCGACTCACCCAGCGATTGACATGGCGGGTGAATTTAGGGGGACAAACCAGCAGCACCCAGAGAGTGGGCGATGCCTCGTTGCGCATGGGGGCCACCATCTGCAGGGCGTACTCGGCATCGTTCACGACAACAATGATTTTTTCCATGATGTAGTTCTCCTGTCAAAAATGCACATTGAAAGATTCAAGACGTTGCATGTGAAGACTTGATGTCATCCACTGGGGTGCGACGCGCACTCCACCAACCCAGACCCAGAACACCCGCAATGGCCAGCACATAGGTGCCAATGCGTGCAATTTCGTGCACCACACCCGCAGGGTCAAACAGCGGGTCCAACAAAGGCTCGCCCACAATCATCTTTGCCGCGGTGAAAGCCAGCACGGCTGCACCCATCTTGATGATGACCGGGAAACGCTCAACCAAACGCAACACGAACGAGCTGCCCAGCACGACGATGGGTACACTGACCAGCAAACCGATCACCACCAGCTCAATGGAGCCGTGTGCAGCGCCGGCAACACCCAGCACGTTGTCGATGCCCATCAGCGCATCGGCAATCACAATCACCTTCATCGCGCCCCAGAAGGTGGTCACCACCGGGCCATCATGGCCATCCGAAGAAGTGTCCGCCAGCAAACGGTAAGCGATCCACAGCAACCCCACCCCTCCGGCCAACATCAGGCCCGGGATCTTGAGCAGCCAGACCAGCCCAATCGTCATGAGGGATCGCACGGCGATGGCACCGAGCGTCCCCCAAAAAATCGCCTTCTTTTGCAAGCGAGGCGGCAGATTTCTGGCGGCCAGCGCAATCACAATGGCATTGTCGCCGGCCAGAACAAGGTCAATGAGGATGATCGCCAGCAAGGCC
Source organism: Limnohabitans sp. (assembly GCA_018883305.1). Classification (GTDB taxonomy): domain Bacteria; phylum Pseudomonadota; class Gammaproteobacteria; order Burkholderiales; family Burkholderiaceae_C; genus Limnohabitans. The sequence continues at coordinate 10,779 of VEQI01000040.1, forward strand.
GACCACCACGGGGTTGAAAAAAGCTCCATACGAACTCCTGGTTGATATCGATCTCAACCTGGTTCGGGCACACTCTGCGTGCATCAGTGAAAGCAACGAGCGGGCTCGTTGAGCAATACACGTCGAGGTGCCTGAAACAGGTCACGCATCGAAGGTCTTGCTCAGCATGGAGTGATGATTGTGTTACCCAACAGACCGGAAGTGGTACTTCGTCATGACGATCTGTTGACGCCAGGGTTGGTGGTTCAGCAAGCCTCACCTGTTCCAACACCAGCGGGAGCTACTCCCCTTCAGCGTTGAATTTATAAGAACCTCACCAACGATGCAAGCGTGTTTTCCGCGATCGGCGTAGAGATACCGTGATGGTCACTTCGCTTTTCCCGAACTGAACCTCAGGGGCCTTGCAAGATTTTTTGCACCAACGGATGGTGCCGACCTCGGTGGGTGTGAATGACATAGATATCTTCCATCACATCGGTCTGCCCCAAGGCTTGCATGCCAGGCATCAGGGACAAGTCCTGTGCACCCAGGCCACTGATGGGAAACACCCCCATCCCCCGTCCGGAAAACAAAGACATCAAGGCGCTGTCCTCGAACTCTCCGACAATGTTGGGCGTCAAGGCGTGTGCACTCATCCATCGGTCCAGTGCGGCGCGTACCGGCGCATGCCGAGTCGGAATGAGCACAGGCAGTTCATTGAGGCATTCGGGAAAATGCTTTTTGGCCTTGGTCGTCACCCAGGTCGACGGACCATACCAATAGACCTCGGAGGACATCAGCAGTCGGCTGGAAAGCCGCAGGTTCGGATTAGGGGGAGCGCTTTGCCCCGCCAACACAAGATCGAGGTGATGCAAAGCCAGCTCTGCCATGAGTTGTTCAAACTCACCTTCATGGCTGATCAGTCGCAGGCCAGGTGCTTGCAGCACAGGGCCCAACAGGGTGTGTGCTGCCAGCTTGGACAAGCCATCCGACAAGCCGATCGATAACCTGATACCTGGACCACTGGCCGCATGGGCCACTTCACCGGGAATTTTTTGCCCGATCTGGAAGATTTCATCGGCTCTGTCATAAGCGGCTTGTCCGGCATCGGTCAATCGCAGTCCACGCCCATCAGGTTTGAAGAGCTGATGTCCCAGCGATTTTTCCAACTCCCTCACCTGCACACTGATGGTTTGAATGGCCATGTCCAGCCGCTGCGCGGCGCGGGCCATGCTGCCTTCTTTCGCCACCATCCAAAAGTAATACAAATGCCGGTAATTCAAACTGTTCATATCCACATTCCAGATCAGGTTTTCGCAGGCACATCATCAAACCAACGGTACAAGGCAGGCACCACCACCAGTGTCAGCAAGGTGGAGGTGATCAAGCCACCGATCACCACCACCGCCAAGGGGCGTTGCACCTCCGAGCCCGGGCCCTGGGCAAACAAAAAAGGCACCAGCCCCAGTAGCGCCACCGTGGCGGTCATCATGACGGGTCTGAAACGTTGCACACAACCTTCACGGACAGCGTCTGCAACGCTCATGCCTTCCTCACGAAGCTGACGGATGCAGCTTACCAGCACGACGCCATTCAAGACAGCAATGCCCCACAAGGCGATGAACCCCACCGAGGCCGGCACGCTGAGGTATTCCCCTGTCACGAACAACCCCACCACACCGCCAATCGAGGCCAGCGGCAACACCAGGATGATCAGGCTGGCCAATCGCAGGGAGTTGAACAGCATGAACAACAGGAAATAGATCGCCACCACGGTCAGAGGCACGATCACCATCAGCGTGTCCATCGCGCGTTCCATGTTTTCAAACTGCCCACCCCATGACAGGAAATAGCCTTCAGGCAGGCGCAAGTCACGACTCACCCGGGATTGCACCTCCTGCACAAATCCCCCCAGGTCCCGCCCCGTGACGTTGGCACCGACGACCACCCGACGCTGGCCAGATTCACGACTGATGGTGGGTGGGCTATCCAGGAGATCGATGCGGGCGACCGCAGACAGAGGCACCAAGGTGCCGTCCGAACTTCGTAACGTGCTGCGCCGGATGGTTTCAACCGAGTTGCGGTACTCAGACGGATAACGAACCACAATCCCGAAGCGACGCTGCCCCTCATAGAGTTGCCCCACCTCGCTGCCGCCAAAGGCGGTTTCAATCAGTTCGTTGATATCGGAGACATTGATGCCATACCGGGCAATGGCCTGACGATCGATATCAATTGTCAGCGTCTGTTGTCCCGACAACCGCTCGACTCGGATGTCCATGGCGCCCGGCACGGTTTTCACGATCCGCGCCAACTCTTCAGAGAGACGTTTGAGTTCATCGAGGTCCTCGCCAAAGATCTTGATGGCCAGTTGCGATCGCACCCCCGTCACCATCTCGTCCACGCGTTGAGCGATGGGTTGATTCATGACGACTTGTATTCCAGGGAGGACCGAGAGTGCTTGGCGGATATCGGCCTCGATCTGGATTTGCGTGCGCTCTGATTGAGGGTCGATGACGACGATGGGGTCCGATTCGTTGGGACCTGCCGGGTCTGCAGGCGACTCGCCTCGGCCCAGTTTGGAGATCACCGCCTTCACACCGGGCACCTGCGACACCAGCTTCATGGCCTCCTGTTCCACATGTAGCGATTCCTCCAGTGAAATGCTGGGCACGCGCAAAATCTGCGGGACGATCGACCCCTCCTTCATGGTGGGGATGAAACTTTTACCCAATAGCGGGAACAGCGCCATGGAGCCCAGGAAAAGTGCCACGGCAACAGCGATCGTTTTCTTCTCGGCCTGCAGTGCGAGCTGCAACAACCGCAGATAGTGTCTTTTCAGGAATGCGATGGGCCTGGTGTCATGGTCAGCACCGCCTCGGAGCAGGTAGCTGCACAGGACCGGAGACAACAACAGCGACACCACGAGCGAGACTGCCAGGGCAATGGCAATTGTCAACGCCAGGGGCGCAAACATCTTGCCCTCCATACCTGAGAGCATCATCAGCGGCAGGAATACCAGAATGATGATGGAGATGCCATAGACCGTTGGCTTGGCGATGTCAGACGTAGCCTCCAAAATCGTGGCCAACCTGGACTCGCGAGAGGCGCCCGCCTGCCCCAGTTTGTGGAACACGTTCTCGACCACCACCACCGTGCCGTCCACCATCAAACCAATGGCAATGGCCAACCCACCCAAGGACATCAGATTGGCTGACAGCCCCAGGCGGTTCATCATGATGAAGGTGATGAGCGGCGTCATCACGATGGTGGCAGCCACCACCAGGCTGGAGCGCACATCCCCCAGGAACAGAAACAGGATGATGACAATGAAAACGATCCCTTCAAGCAACACTTTCGTGACCATGCCTAGGGCAGAATCCACCAGCTCAGTCCGGTCGTAGAAAGGCTCGATTTGCAATCCGTTGGGCAACAGGCCTTTCTGATTGATCTCCTGCACTTTTGTCTTGACGCGTCCCACCACCTCCTTGGCGTTGCCACCCCGAAGCATCATGACAATGCCGGCAACCGCCTCGGTGTGGCCGTTCTTGACCACCG
>VEQI01000370.1 GCA_018883305.1 Limnohabitans sp.
CCGCAAAGAAAGCCAGGCCCGCCGCGCAACGCAGGCTGGCCAGAAACAAACGCATGAAACGCAGGGCGAAGGCGTCCCAGAAACGGGGCATTTTCATGGGGCGGTATGGTAGCATCAGAAACATGTCTTTACGAATGGACGCTTGAGGTGTGAGACAGCGCCTGTCGGTGATTTTCATCACTTTGAACGAGGGTCCCCGCCTGCCAGCCAGCTTGCAGGCCGTCCAGTGGGCTGACGAGATTATCGTCGTCGACTCGGGCAGTACCGACGATACCCTGGCCGTGGCGCACTCGTTTGGCGCACGTACCGTGTCCACCGACTGGCCCGGTTTTGGTGCGCAAAAAAACCGCGCTCTGGCATTGGCCACCTGCCCCTGGGTGTTGTCACTGGATGCCGATGAAGTGCTCAGCCCCGAACTTCAACTGGAAATTCAGGCATTTCTTCAGAACGATCCCATCGTGGACGCCGCTACCCTGCCCCGTTTGTCGAGCTACTGTGGCCGAACCATTCACCATGCTGGCTGGTGGCCCGACCCGGTCTTGAGACTGTTCCGCCGTGAACGGGCCCGCTTTTCAGACGACCGAGTGCATGAACGCGTGCTGGTGGATGGCCCCGTGCACGCCATGACGGGGGTGCTATGGCACGAAAGCTACCGCGACCTGTCTCAGGTGCTGAGCAAGGTGAACCAATACTCCAGCGAGGGTGCGCAGAACCTGCTACAGCGCGGACGCCAGGGCGGTCTGGGGCGTGCTCTGGCGCATGGCCTCTGGGCCTTTGTGCGTACCTACGTGCTGCGACGCGGCTTTCTGGATGGACGCGAGGGCTTCATCCTGGCCGTCTCCAACGCGGAGGGCACGTATTACCGCTACCTCAAGCTGATGTATCTCCAGGAGGCGCAGGCACGTGAAGATCAAGCCTTCCGTGAAAAAAAAGGCCTGAAAGATCCCGCCGGCCCCTCTGCCGGATAATGACGCCAACCCAAAGCGCCATGTCCTCCCTGCCCGATCTGCTTCAGCGCCTGCGGCGCGTCTATCGCTATTTCCTGCACCCCCTGGCGGCGTGGTGGGCCACCTTGGTGTCGGTGCTGATCGTGGCTTTCACTGAACCGCTCATTCCGGCCTTGCTCAAGCCCTTGCTGGACAGCGGCTTTCAGCAAAGCCAGCTCAATATCTGGCTGGTGCCCTTGGCGCTGTTGGCCCTGTTTGGCGTGCGCGGCCTCTCGGTCTTCACCGGACAGGTCTGCCTGGCAAAAGTGGCCAACCAGGGTTTGCTACGTCTGCGTGTGGCCATGTTTCAGCGCTTGCAGGACGCCGATCTCGCCCTGTACCGACAGCAATCCTCCAGTGCATTGGGCAACACCCTGGTGTATGAGGTGCAAAACGGCGCCAACCTGATGGTCAACGCCTTGCTCACGCTGGGCCGTGACAGCCTCACACTGCTGGCGCTGGTGGGGTACTTGCTGGTGCTGGACTGGAAGCTCACGCTCATCGTGGCCCTGCTCTTCCCGGCCGTGGCCTGGCTCATGAAGGCAGCGGCCAGGCGTCTGTACGGCTTGACCCGACGCAACCAGGAAGCCACGGATGAGCTGGCCTATGTGGTGGAGGAAACCGCCCTGGCCCATCGCGAAATCCGTCTGCATGGCGCTCAGGCCGCAGAGGTGGAGCGATTCAGCACCTTGGGCCGCACCCTGGAGCGCATTGCCATGAAGTCCACGGTGGCAGGCTCTGCCCTCACACCGCTGACTCAAATGGTGGCAGCGCTGGCCTTGTCGGCCGTCATTTCCGTGGCTTTGTTGCAGAGTCAGCACAACGGCATGACGGTGGGTGGTTTTGCCGCTTTTGTCACCGCCATGTTGATGCTGGTGGCCCCCATCAAGCACTTGTCGGAAGTGACCGGACCCATTTCACGGGGGCTGGCCGCACTGGAGCGGGCGGTGGACTTGATTGAAAACACCGCTGTGGAACAAGGCGGCACGCATGCGCCTACAAACGTCCAAGGTCGTCTGGTCTGGCACAACATCAGCGTCACTTACCCTGGCGCAGCCGCGCCGGCTTTGCAACAGATTGACCTCACGGTGGAGCCGGGTGAAACGGTGGCACTGGTGGGCGCCTCGGGGTCTGGCAAGACCACCCTCGCCAATTTACTGCCACGCTTTGTGGAACCCAGCGAGGGCCAGATCAGCCTGGATGGTGTCCCACTTCAGGCATGGCAATTACCGACCCTGCGTCGACAGTTTGCATTGGTCAGTCAACATGTGGTGGTCCTCAATGAAAGTCTGGCGCACAACGTGGCACTTGGCGAAACACCTGACCGTGACCGCGTGGTGAGTTGCTTGAAGGCTGCCCATCTGGGGGATTACTTGAACGCACTGCCTCAGGGCATTGACACCGTGGTGGGTCACAACGCCTCTCAGTTGTCGGGGGGTGAACGCCAACGCTTGGCCATCGCCCGTGCCTTGTACCGGCAAGCGCCCGTGCTGATTCTGGACGAAGCCACCTCCGCGCTGGACAACGAGTCAGAACGGGCCGTGCAAGAAGCCTTGCAAACCTTGACACGCAACCGTACCACGCTGGTGATTGCACACCGCTTGAGCACCATCGAACATGCAGACCGCATTGTGGTGATGGAAAACGGACGCATCATCGAGCAGGGCCGTCATCAGGATCTGCTGGCACGCAAGGGCGCTTATGCAGCCCTGTTTCAGCTCAACGCCCTGGGCCGGACGTCTCCCGCTTCGGCAGAGACAGCAGCGCCTGTGTGAATGCCTGGGGGGTGGGCTTTATCAGCCCGCGGCACCAGGGGTGGTCATGCACGGCCGCCGGTTCTTCACGGTTGAACCACACCAGTGTGGGAACACGCAGCCCCACGGCCATGTGATAAGGCCCCGAATCAGACGTCACAAACACATCGCACAGATCAATCAACCCGGTGAGTTCGGACAGGCTGCCAGCGCCGGCCTGATCGATCATGTGATCGGCATGGCCAAAGCGGCTGGCATAAGCGTGCATGAATCGCTGGTTGTTGTCTTTTTCAAATGGTGCCCCACTCAGCACCAGGGTATGGGGCCAGTGTTGGGCCAAGTCACCAAAGGCCTCCACCAGGGCCTCGATGGACGGCCGGCGCACAGCTGCATCGGGCGTGCCGCAACCGATATTCAGGCCGATGACAGGCCCGTTGGCTGTCTGGCCTGTGGCGTGGCGCCAGTTCGCCATCGTCAACTTCAACTGTGATTGGAAGGCCCGACC
>VEQI01000371.1 GCA_018883305.1 Limnohabitans sp.
TTATGGTCCGGGCAACACCACCACCTTTACCGCCGGTACGGTGACCATGACCGAGGGCATGCCGATCAACGACTCGGTGCGCATCGTGGGTGAAGTGAACCTGGTGGTGGGCACGGCGGCGGCGAGTGCCAACATTCTGGTGACGGGTCGTCTCAATGGCGGTGCGGGTGATGCCGATAAGCTGAGTCTTTCAGCCCAAGGCGGTGATATCACCATTCAGAGCAGCGTCGGGGATGGCGTGAATACGGTGAGCATCGTGTCGGCAGGCCTGGGTCTTGTGGATGGCCTTTACGGCGATACCGAACCCCGCGTTTCACTCAGCGGGGGCAGCGGCTCGGGCGCCACCGCGCGCGTGACAGTGGCTGGTGGTGTGGTCACCGATATTCGCCTGTTCTCGCCTGGTAAGGGCTACAAGGTGGGTGACCGCCTAAGCCTGAATCACGGCAGTCTCAAGGGCGTTGTGCTGGAGGTGACCAGCATCAATGACCTGGAGGGGTTGACGGTGCAAACCGCGCGCAACGTCACCTTCGGGGACAGCGTGTATGTTGATGGCGATGTCAACATTTTTGCGACTGGCAAAGTGGTCTTCATCGGCAGCGTGGTGTTGCATGGCGGAGGTCGCCTGTTCATCCATGATGCCGCACAGGTGGAGTTCCTGGGTGGCGTTCAGTCCGATACTGGCGCACCCTTGCTGGTCTATGACGGCAACGGCGCAACTCTGAGCTTCAATGCCGGATTGACCGTGGGACGGGCAGACTCGGTCATGTTCACCGGAGTCAATCATCTGGATCTGGCTTCGCCGACTGTCGCTCAGGCTTTGCCATCGTTGGTCGTCAACGGGGCCAATCTGGCTGTGACGCCCATCGCAGGTGCCACCTCACTTAAGCTGGAGGTGGCCGCGCTCAGCATCACGGCGCAGACGCTGGTTTGGCCGAACCAGGGCATGAGCCAGGTCCGAGCCGATGATTTGCAACTGAACATCAACCAAGGCGTGGGCAGCGCCAGTGCTCCCCTGGAAGCGCTGGTCAAAACGCTTTCCGCCACCAGTCAGAGCGGCAGCCTGTACCTCAAGCACAACGGTGATGTGCAGTTGGTGCGTCAAGGTCTGGCCACCAACAACGGTTCGGGAAGCATTGCTTTGCAAGTGAGCGGTCGACTTGATCTGGGCGCGCAATCGGGCGTGAGCACATCCACCGGCGCAATCTCGTTGACGGCTGGCGGTGATTTGGATGCTACTCGTGTGAGTAGCACCTCTGGCGCCATCAGCCTGACCGCGGGTAGTGCAGTGGTGATTGACTCACTCACCAGTCAACAAGGTGATATCACCGTGAATGCGGTGGGTGATGCCACGGTCAAGCGGATAGACGATCAGCTGGGGGCCGTCAAATTGTTGGCGGCCACGCTCAACCTGGGCAGTGGCAGTCAGATCACCAACGATAGTGGGCTGATCAGCCTGGTGCTGCAGGGCGATCTGCGCATGACGGCGGACAGTGTGATGCGCACCGTCGATGGCAACTTGTCTGTGGACGCCAAGGGTGGAGCACAGGTGACGCAGATCGAGACACAGCGTGGCGCCATCAGTCTGAAATCGGCACGTTCTGTCACCATTCATCGTGTCGATAGTGTGCTTGGCAATGTGGGCATCACCTCCGGTGGCGACGTGTTGTTCCGGCAATCTGGTTCGGGTGTGCGCACATCAATGGGCACAGGCTCGATCAGGATCGATGCTGCGGGTGATGTTCTGCAAGGCCAAGACCAGCAGTTGCAGACACTGGGCGGCACGATCACCGTGAATGCGGGCGGTGAGATCTGGATTCATGATATGGCGTCCTCCACGGGCGACATCTCGGTGAATGCCCAAAAGTCTTTGATCGCCCACGGTCCCTACATGACGCCGCAGATCGTGACCGGTGGCCATCTGTCCGTCTCGGCGGGCACGGGCATGGGTGGCGACATGTTCAACCGACTGTATGTGGACGTCAAGTCGATTTCAGTCAGCAACGGCCATGCGGGTGATGTGATGATCTCGGGTCGAACCGGTCTGGACATTGCATCGGCCCATTCCAGTTCCGAGAATGGCTGGATGGTTCTGATGTCTGGCCTGGCTGGACGTGTGACTGGTCAGGCGCCTACTGCCGATGGCGGACGGGTGGCGCGCATCAGTGGCCGTACGATCATTGCACGAGATGTGATGCCGGCTCAGGCCATGTACAACGCCAACGTGTACTACACCTCGCCATCGGAGCCCTTGGCCATCGCCACGCAAGACCCCCTGGCAGCGTTCAATGCCCAATTGACGCGTGACTGGACTCGCCAGATCAATGGAGGCTCTGCTCGTGAAGCCTTTGCCGCCAATGCCAATACATTGAGCAGTGCATCGCCACGGCTGGGTCATGTGCAAGGCCTGGGAGGTGCATTTGGTGACGCCGTGCTTGACCAAAGTGGCACATCGCATGACACCAGCGTTTTGCTCGATGCTGCATTGCGTGTGTCTGCCGAGACGCCGCGTGAGGATGTTTACGGCAGCGACATGCTCAGCAGCTGGGCGCAGCGCTCGCCGGCGGTGCGTGCTGAGGCGGGCTCGGGGTCCGATCGAGGGACTCCCTCGGAAACGAAATCGAGTGAGTCTGCTGGACCTCAGACGGTCAAGGCGGCCAAGAAGCCAGAAGCGGAAACCCTGCCAGACAAGGGAAAGGCAGCTCCCTCGAGCGCCAAACGCCTGGCAGAGCCAACCCTTGAGCAAAAGCTTTTGCTTGAACAGAAGCCTTCACCTAAAAAGAATTCTGTGCCTGCACAGAAGCGTTCGCCTTCGGCACAGCTCGTGCCGAATGAGGTTCTGGAAGGGCCAGCAGCGCAAGACAACCCTGGGGAGGACATCCAGGTGGCCGGCGACGCCACCGACATGACGTCACAATGACGCCATGAGCAAAGCCTTTACCCGCGAAAGCGGCGATGCGGACGACGACGAAGACGGCGCCGCATCGCCACCCCTGCCGCCTTCCGGCAAAAACTACATCACGCCCGAGGGGTATGCGCGCTTGCGCGCCGAACTGCTGGACCTGATTGACAATGAACGTCCGCGCATCGTGGAGATCGTGCACTGGGCCGCGAGCAATGGCGACCGCTCCGAAAATGGCGACTACCTCTATGGCAAAAAACGTTTGCGAGAGATTGATCGACGCATTCGCTTTTTAACCAAACGTTTAGAGATTGCAGAAGTCACGGATCCGAG
>VEQI01000372.1 GCA_018883305.1 Limnohabitans sp.
TGGTCCAGACTGTTCACGAACGGAAACGTGCCGCGGCGTGAGAGCCGCCCAAAGGTCGGCTTCAGCCCCCAGACACCGCACAGCGACGAGGGCACACGGATGGAGCCATTGGTATCGGATCCGAGGGTCAGGGGCACCATGCCGGCGGCCACAGCGGCGCCGGAACCACCTGACGACCCCCCGGCCACGCACGTTACATCGTGCGGATTTCGAGTAGGACCATAGTGGGAATTTTCAGTGGTGAATCCGTAGGCGTATTCGTCCATGTTGAGTGCGCCCATCAGCACCGCGCCAGCCGCCTTCAAGCGCGCCACCAGCACAGCATCGTCTTGAGCCGGAGGCGCATGCCGATGCACGATGGAACCCGCCATCGTGGTGACACCCTGGATATCAAAGAGATTTTTGACCGCAAAAGGGACACCCGCCAGCGGGCCCAGGGTCTCCCCTTGCTGACGCCGCCGGTCGATGTCGGCGGCCTCGCGGCGAGCCCGCTCGAGGGTGACATGCGTGAAGGCATTCAGCAGCGGGTTGCGCGCCTCGATGCGCTGGATGGCCTGCTCGACCCGTTCAACCGCACAGAGGGTGTTCGATGCGTTCGGCATCACGGCAACTCCCCTTCAGCCGGAAAGGGGGCTGGAACAAACAGCTCCGCCAATTCAACGTGCTCGTGCAGTAGCACCTCCTCGAGCAGTCGTGCCATCTGCACGGTCCTTCCCAGGTGGTCCGCCACGCGATCGCACCGATCGGGTGCCATGGGGATGTCCAGCAGCTGCGCCGCCACACGCACATAGGCCTGTACCTCTTGTGTATTCATCGGCGGACCTCGCGCTGGAACACTTCCAGGCTGCGCTTCTTCACACTCACAAAATGCGCCTCGGACAGCGTGTCCACCGTGCGGGGGCGAGGATCTGTGTAGTCCAGGATCTCGGCCACGCGCGTGGGCCGCTTGGTGAGCAGCAGAACCTGATCGGCCAGGTAGACAGCCTCCTCCAGGTCGTGCGAGACCAGCAACATGGTCGTGCCGGTTTGCATGAACACTTCCTGCAATTTTTCCCGGATGAACAAGGTCATTTCATAGTCCAGCGCCGAGAACGGCTCGTCCAGAAACAACACCTCGGGTCGAGGCGCCAGCGCGCGCATGATGGACGCGGTTTGCTGCTGCCCGCCCGAGAGTTCATAAGGATAGCGATTGAGATCGAATTTGACGTCAAAGGACGCCACCAGTTCGGCCATGCGGCGATCCACCTCGGCCTTGGACTTGCCCTCCAGTTTGAGGGGGTAGGCGATGTTGTCGATCGTGCGCATCCAGGGAAACAAGGCTTCCCGGTAATTTTGAAAGACATAGCCGATCTTGGTGTCTTTGAGTGACTTGCCGTCAAACAAAATTTCACCGCCATCAATGGGAATCAAGCCCGCGATCATGTTGATCAACGTGCTCTTGCCGCAGCCATTGGGACCGAACACCGACACGATCTTGCTTTTGGGAATGTCCAGATCAAAATTTTCATAGAGCGGCCAGCCTGCAAAGTACTTGGTCAGGCCACGAATGGTGATGTGGGTGCCCGCCGGGCCGGGCACAAAAGGAGGAGCCGGCACATCCACAAACAAGGGGGCATTCAGCACAGTGCTCATCGACCACTCCAGTGCACCACGCGGCGCTCAATCGTCAGAAAGACAATGTTCAACACATAACCCAGGGCACCGGCGGACAGGATCGAGGCATACATGTCGCGCACGTTCATCACCTGCTGGGAATTGATGATGCGATGGCCGAGCCCACTGTCGGAACCGATGAACATTTCTGCCACGATCACAATCACCAGGGCCATGGAGACGGCTGAGCGCAAACCCACGAAGCTTGGCTGCAAGCTCTCCCAGAACAGCACATCCCGGAAGATTTGCCAGCGGGAGGCGCCCATGACACGGGCCGCCATGACGCGCTGCTTGCGCGCATTGATCACGCCGTACGCACTGTTGAACACCACGATCAGGAAGGCACCGAATGCAGCAATCGCCACTTTGTTGATGTCCGACACGCCAAAGACCATCAGGAACAAGGGGATCAGGGCTGAAGACGGGGTCGAACGGAAAAAATCAATGAGGAATTCGACGCTGCGGTAGGCCTTTTCGTTGCTGCCCAGCACAATGCCCAGGGGCATGCCGACGCAGGACGCGATGAGAAAGGCTTGAACTGTCCGCAGGACTGTCACCCCGAAGTCTGACAACAGGCTGCCGTTGAAAAAGCCTTGTATCAGTGTGATCAGGGTATTGGCTGGCGAGGGCAACAGGATCGGCTTGACCAGTCCCAACCGGACCACCAGATCCCACACCACAAACAGTGCAAGAGGGCCCAAGAGGGGCAACAGGCGTTCACCCCAGGGGGACCTGGTCGCAGACAGATGGCCTGCCGCCGGGTCAGCGGCGGGAGGCGTCCAAGGAGTTGTCGAGTTGACGGTGCTTGACATTGATCAACCCCGATAGATCATCGACTCGACCATCAGACGCGAGCTGAATATGCCTTTCTCTGAGAAGAGATCGAAAAATTTCTGGAAATGGGCAATGTCCGCTGCGGTGAACTCGCTGGCCATGGTGTAGGCCGCCAGCGGAACCTCGCTGGTGAGAGGTCCTTCAATGGCGGTGTAGCCCTTCAGGAATTGTCGTGCCTCATTGGGTTTGCTGCGGACATAGGCCACGCCCTTGGCATAGGCGGCGATGTATTTCTTGGCCTCTTCCGGATACTTCTTGATGAAGGCCGAGGTCAAGGAGGCAGAACCACCGAACCACGGGGCATTGGCATCGCCCAGCACATAGCGTGAAATGACACCCGCCTCCAGCACCCGGGTGCTGCCATTGAGGCGACCGATCGTACCGGTGGGCTCCAGGGTGTAGCAGCCATCGATCTGACCTGCCGCCAGCGCAGCCACGTGCTGGCCGATGGGCAACTCCACCACGGTCGCACCGGTCGCGCCGCCGCGCTCCAGAATGGTCTTGGCCAGCGTGACGTTCTGGATACCCGGTCCGGAACCCACGCGTTTGCCCTTCAGGTCGGCCATGGTTTTCGCCGTGCTGTTGACAGGCACCAGCATCTCGTCCAGCACGTTTTTCACATTGCTGGGGTTCGAACAGATGATCTTGAAGGTACCGGGTGCGGCCAGTTCCCCGATGGCGATATTGGCCGATCCGGTGCCGTTGGCGCTGCCGTCGGTCCGGTCAGACAACATGCCCTCCAT
>VEQI01000041.1 GCA_018883305.1 Limnohabitans sp.
CAAACCCGCCGATCATGAGACCACTCAAGATCAAGACCGCGCCCATGTATTGGTTCACACGCTCGGTGATCACTTCCCATCCGGCGATCACAACGATCACGGTGATGAAAGCGGTCAACAAAACGAACCACAAGGACAGACCGTCCACGCCGAGGTGGTAGAACACATTGAAGCGCTCGATCCACATCGACTTTTCTACAAATTGCAAGGCCGATGTGCTGACATCAAAGCCGCTGTACAAAGGCAAGGTGACCGCCAAGCTGACCAAGGACCCGATCAAGGCGATCCAGCGCACGACCTTTGCATGTTCGTCACGCCCGATGGCGAGCAAGATGACGCCAAACACGATCGGCGTCCAAATGGCAAGGCTCAATAAACCCATTTTTTATTCTCCTTATTTGAGCCAGACGAACCAAGTCATCAGCACGAACACGCCCAAGATCATCACCAAGGCGTAGTGGTAGAGGTAGCCCGACTGCAACTGACGCGTCACAGAGGAAACCCAACCCACCAATTTCCAGGAAGCATTCACCACACCACCTTCGATGATGGCTTGGTCGCCGCCCTTCCACAGACCGGTACCCAAGGCACGCGCGCCACGGGCCAAAATGTTTTCGTTGATCCAGTCCATGTAGTACTTGTTTTCAAACAAGACATAAATCGGGTGGAACACACGTTTGATCGCTGCAGGCACCGCTGGGTTGATCATGTACATGTAGTAAGACGTCACCACACCTGCCAATGCCAACCAGAACGGTGCCGTGCTGAACGCATGCATCGCCATGGCTACAGCGCCGTGGTACTCGTGGGACAACTCGTGCATCACGGGGTGTTTGTCGGCATTGATGAAGATGGCATCACTGAAGAACTCGCCATACAACAGCGGGTCGATGGTGTAGAAGCCAATCAACACCGAGGGAATCGCCAGCAAGACCAGCGGCACCGTCACCACCCAGGGCGACTCGTGGGGGCCGTGGTCATGGCCATGATCGTCATGACCATGGTGGTCATCGTGGTGTGCATCGGGGTTTTGGTCGTAACGCTCTTCGCCGTGGAACACGAGGAAATACATGCGGAACGAGTAGAACGCCGTCACAAACACACCAGCCAACACAGCGAAGTGCGCAAAGCCTGCACCGGGCAAGTGGCTCTCAGCCACGGCTTCGATGATGCTGTCTTTGGAATAAAAGCCTGAGAAGAATGGTGTCCCGATCAACGCCAGCGAACCCAACAACGAGGTGATCCAAGTGATGGGCATGTACTTGCGCACGCCGCCCATCCAACGGATGTCTTGGTTGTGATGCATACCCATGATGACCGAACCGGCACCCAAGAACAGCAAGGCTTTGAAGAACGCATGCGTCATCAAGTGGAACACGGCCACTGAGTAGGCAGATGCGCCCAAAGCCACCGTCATGTAACCCAGTTGCGACAAGGTGGAATAAGCCACCACGCGTTTGATGTCGTTTTGGATCAGGCCCAAGAAGCCCATGAACAACGCCGTGATGGCACCAATCACCAAGATGAAGTTCAACGCGGTGTCAGACAGCTCAAACAGCGGCGACATGCGCGTGACCATAAAGATACCGGCCGTCACCATGGTCGCTGCGTGAATCAAGGCAGAGATCGGCGTGGGGCCTTCCATCGAGTCGGGCAACCACACATGCAGCGGGAACTGCGCTGACTTGCCCATCGCACCGATGAACAAGCAGATACAAATCACAGTCACCAACATCCAGTCGGTGCCGGGGAATGTGAGCGCACCCAACTCACCCGCCTTGGCGAACGCTTCGGTGTAGTTCAAGGTGCCACCATAAGCGGCGATCAAGCCAATGCCCAAGATGAAGCCAAAGTCACCCACACGGTTGACCAAAAAGGCCTTCATGTTGGCGAAGATGGCGGTGGGCTTGTTGAACCAGAAGCCAATCAGCAGGTAGGACACCAGGCCCACGGCTTCCCAGCCGAAGAACAGCTGCAGCATGTTGTTGCTCATCACGAGCATCAGCATGGAGAAGGTGAACAGCGAGATATAGGCGAAGAAGCGGTTGTAGCCGTCGTCCTCTTCCATGTAGCCGATGGTGTAGAGGTGGACCATCAGCGAAACGAAGGTCACCACGCACATCATCATGGCGGTGAGGCCATCGATCAGGAAGCCCACTTCCATCTTGAGGCCACCCACCACCATCCAGGTGTAGAGGGTTTCGTTGAAGCGTGCGCCATCGACCGCCACGCTTTGCAGCGTCATGGCCGACAGCACAAAGGCCGTCAGCACGCCCAGAATGGTGAGCGAATGGCTGAGCGTGCGCCCAATCCAGTTGCCCCCCAGACGGGTGCCGAAGATACCGGCCAACGCCGAGCCCACCAGAGGGGCAAGCGGCACAGCCAGCAGAGTGGAAGCTTGTAGGGTTTGACTCATGACTGTTGAAGCTGCGCGATCAGCCCTTGAGTGAGTTGAGTTCGTCGACGTTGATGCTCGCGCGATTGCGGAACAGCAGCACCAGGATGGCAAGACCAATCGCCGATTCGGCGGCGGCCACCGTCAGGATGAAGAACACGAAGATCTGGCCCTGCATGTCCCCGAGGTAATGCGAGAAGGCGACGAAGTTCATGTTGACCGCCAGCAGCATCAGTTCGATGGCCATCAGCAGCACGATGAGGTTTTTGCGGTTGAGAAAAATGCCCGTGACCGACAGCGCGAACAAAATCGCGCCCAGTGACAGGTAGTGGCCCAGGGTCACGCTCATGCTTGCTTCTCCTCGACGGGTGCGGGCGGCGCGGGGCGCACCGGCGCCATCTTGATGATCTCCACCCGGTCCTTGGCGCGCACACGCACCTGCTCGGACGGGTTCTGGTACTTGCTGTCCTTGCGCTGGCGCAGGGTCAACGCAATGGCCGCCACCATGGCCACCAGCAGGATGGCCGCAGCGATTTGCAGCGGGTACAGGTAGTGGGTGTACAGCGCCACACCCAGTTCACGGGTGTTGGAAATTTGGCCGGGCATGGCACCAGCAGCAGGCGCAGCCTGTGCGACGGCAGGCGCTTCGCTCACACGGAAACCGCCCATCAGCACAGCGGCCAATTCAAGCGCCACCACGGCACCAACAGTGGCTGCCAGCGGAAAGTGCCGCCAGAACCCTTGCCGCAACAAATCGAGGTTGATGTCCAGCATCATCACCACGAACAGGAACAACACCATCACGGCGCCCACATAAACGAGCACCAGGGTGATGGAGAGGAACTCGGCTTGCAGCAGCATCCACACGCCGGAGGCCTGGAAGAACGCCAGCACAAGATAAAGTGCCGCATGCACGGGGTTGCGTGCGGTGATGACCCGGAAGGCCGCAAACAGCAGCACCGCCGAGAAGACGTAGAAAAGGGCTGATTTGATATCCATGATCCGAGGCTCGCTTCAGCGGTATTTGGCGTCCGCGGCCTTGTTGGCGGCGATCTGGGTTTCGTAACGGTCGCCCACGGCCAGCAACATCTCTTTGGTGAAGTAGAGGTCGCCGCGCTTCTCTCCGTGGTATTCGAAGATGTGCGTCTCGACGATGGAGTCCACCGGGCAGCTCTCTTCGCAAAAGCCGCAGAAGATGCACTTGGTGAGGTCGATGTCGTAGCGGGTGGTGCGGCGGCTGCCGTCCGCACGCTGATCCGACTCGATGGTGATGGCCATCGCGGGGCACACGGCCTCGCACAGCTTGCACGCAATGCAGCGCTCTTCACCGTTGTCGTAACGACGCAGTGCGTGCAGGCCGCGGAAGCGCGGGCTCAGCGGCGTTTTTTCCTCGGGGAACTGGATCGTGATCTTGCGCGCGAACATGTAACGGCCGGTCAGGGCCATGCCCTTGAACAGCTCGGTCAGCATGAAGCTGGAGAGGAAGTCGCGCCAGGAGAAAGGGGCTCGGGTTGCCATCGTGGTCATGTCAGGCTCCGGGTCATTGCCAGATGTTCCAGGGGGTCTGCATCCACAGGCCCACCAGCACCAGCCACACCAGGGTGACCGGAATAAAAATCTTCCAGCCCAGACGCATGATCTGGTCGTAACGGAAGCGCGGGAAAGTCGCACGCACCCACAGGAACATGGTGACGACGACAAAGGTTTTGATGCCCAGCCAGATCCAGCCCGGCACCAGGTTGAACAGCTCGTTGTTCAGCGGGGGCAACCAGCCACCCAGGAACATCAGTACGGCCAGCAGTGACACCAGGATCATGTTGGCGTATTCGGCCAGGAAGAACATGGCAAAGGACATGCCCGAGTACTCGATCATGTGGCCAGCCACGATTTCCGATTCACCCTCCACCACGTCAAACGGGTGACGGTTGGTTTCGGCCAGCCCGGAAATGAAATACACCAGGAAAATTGGCAGCAGCGGCAACCAGTTCCAGGAGAGGAAGCCCAGGCCTTGATCCGCCATGGCACCCTTGCCCTGCCCCATCACGATGTCCGTCATGTTCAGGCTGCCCGAGACCATGAGCACCACCACCATGCAAAAGCCCATGGCAATTTCATAGCTCACCATCTGGGCCGAGGCACGCATGGCGCCCAGGAAGGCGTACTTGGAGTTGGACGCCCAGCCGGCAATGATCACGCCGTACACCTCCATGGAAGTGATGGCCATCAGGAACAGCAGGCCTGCGTTCACATTGGCCAACGCCACATCAGGACCGAAGGGAATCACGGCCCAGGCGGCCAGCGCCGGCATGATGGTCATGATCGGGCCCAGCAGGAACAAGCCCGTGGAGGCACGTGTGGGAACAATGATTTCCTTGGTCAGCAGCTTGAGCGCATCGGCGATGGGCTGCAGCAAGCCTTTGGGGCCTGTGCGGTTGGGACCCACGCGCACCTGGGTGTAGCCAATGGCCTTGCGCTCCCACAGCGTGAGGTAGGCCACGCAACCCATCAGAGGCAGCAGCACCACCACAATCTTGATCAGAGTCCAGAGCACCGGCCAGACCAGCGAGGCCCACCAGGCATCCGCCAGCAGGTTGAGGCCCGCGTTATAAAGGGTGTCCACCATGATCAGCAGCCTCCTTTGGCGTCAGCCGTGGCTTGCAGCGACGGCGCGCGGCGTACCAGGCCGTCGAGTTGGTAGATCGAGGCCGTGACCGGCGTCGCAGCGGGAGACACATCCACCGCAGCAGTACAGGCGTTGGACAAGCGGGCGGTGATGTCCACCGGCAGAGCCGCTGCACGCACCTCTTCGATGGTGTCGAAGCCGAAGTTCGGCAGGCCCAGCATCGTGCCCAGTACACGCAGCACCTTCCAGCCCGGACGAGTCTCGCCCAGGGGACGCACCACGCCGTGGAACGATTGCGCACGGCCTTCGGTATTGACGAAGGTGCCGGCAGTTTCGGTGAAAGGCGAGATCGGCAGCAGCACATCGCTGATGTCGAGGTTGGTCTTGAATGGCGACAGGGTCACGACCATGTCGGCCTTGGCCAGACCGTCGGTGCCGTGCGCATTGTCGGCACCGGGCTCGGTGTTGAGCAACAACACGGCCTTGAGGCTGCCGGACTGCGCGATCTGCGCGGCGTTCAGGCCACCGTTGGCAGGCAATGCGCCCACAAGTTGTGCGCCCACCGTGTTGGCAGCTTCCCCCAGGAAGCCCACCGTGGCACCGGTCTGTTGTGCAATCCAGTTGGCCAACGCCAGCAGGCTGGAGGCTTTGGCGTGATGCGCAGCAGCGTTGCCCAGCAAGATCGCCTTGCGCTCACCACTCAAGAGAGATTGCGCGATGGCTTGTGCTTGCGCTTGCTCAGCGTTGCAAGCCATCAGGGGCGAGACGCCCTTGGCTTGCGCCACGGCGGCAGCCACGTCGGCCAAGGCCTGTACCCAGCCAGCCGCAGCGGCTTGATAGAACGTGTGAACAGACATGGCCCAGTCAGCGCGTTGTTCGTTCAGCGACAGAATGTGCGCACCGCGACGAGCGGCCTGACGCAGTCGTTGACCCAGCAGCGGCTGGTCCTTACGCGGGTTGCCGCCGATCACGAATGCGCGTTGCAGCTCGGAGAGCGATGCAATGGAAGTCCCCAGCCAACGCACACCGCCGTCATGCTGGAAGTCGGCCGCACGCAAACGCGCGTCGATGTTGCCACTGCCCAGACCACCCATCAGCGAGGCGGCCAGGAACAATTCTTCAGCGGTGCTGTGCGGGCTGGCCAGCGTGCCAATGGCTTGCGCGCCATGCTCGGTCTTGACTTGCCTCAAACCGTTGGCCACGTATTCGAGCGCGGTGGTCCAATCCACGGTTTTCCACTCACCGCCCTGCTTGAGCATGGGCTGGGTCAGGCGATCTTCGCCGTTGAGGGCTTCATAAGAGAAGCGATCGCGGTCAGCAATCCAGCACTCGTTGACAGATTCATTCTCCAGCGGCACCACGCGCATCACGCGGTGGTTCTTGACCTGCACGATCAAGTTGGCGCCGGTGGCATCATGCGGGCTGACCGACTTGCGGCGGCTCAGTTCCCAGGTGCGGGCGCTGTAGCGGAACGGCTTGCTGGTGAGCGCGCCCACGGGGCACAGGTCGATCATGTTGCCCGAGAGTTCGGAATCGACCGTGGCGCCGACAAAGGTTTCAATTTCGGAGTGCTCGCCGCGGTGGGACATGCCCAATTCCATCGAGCCGGCAATCTCTTGGCCAAAGCGCACGCAGCGTGTGCAGTGGATGCAGCGGCTCATCTCTTCCATGGAGATCAGCGGGCCGACGTCCTTGTGGAACACCACGCGCTTTTCTTCCTCGTAGCGCGAAGCAGAGCCACCGTAGCCCACGGCCAAGTCTTGCAACTGGCACTCACCGCCCTGGTCGCAGATGGGGCAATCCAGCGGGTGGTTGATCAGCAGGAACTCCATGACCGACTTCTGCGCCTTGACGGCCTTGTCGGTATGCGTGCGCACGATCATGCCCTGGGTGACGGGCGTGGCGCAGGCCGGCATGGGCTTGGGCGCCTTCTCCACGTCGACCAGACACATGCGGCAGTTGGCCGCAATGCTCAGTTTCTTGTGATAGCAGAAATGGGGAATGAAAGTGCCGGCCTTCTCGGCTGCATGCATGACCATGCTGCCTTCCAGGACCTCCACTTTTTTGCCATCGAGCTCGATTTCAACCATGATGCTTTCCGGTCAGACGTACGCCGGGACCATGCAGGTCTTGTGCGTGATGTGGTGTTCAAATTCGTGGCGGAAATGCTTGAGCATGCCGCGCACCGGCATGGCTGCAGCATCGCCCAGGGCGCAGATGGTGCGCCCCATGATGTTCTCGGCCACGTTGTCCAGCAACTGCATGTCGCTGGGACGGCCTTGCCCGTTCTCGATGCGGTCGACCATGCGCCACAACCAGCCGGTGCCCTCGCGGCACGGCGTGCACTGACCGCAGGACTCGTGCATGTAGAAGTAGCTCAGGCGCTGCAGGCTCTTGACCATGCAACGGCTGTCGTCCATCACGATGACCGCGCCCGAGCCCAGCATGGAGCCGGCCTTGGCGATGGCGTCATAGTCCATCGTGATGTCCATCATGATGTTGGCCGGCAACACGGGGGCGGATGATCCACCTGGAATAACCGCCTTCAACTGACGACCGGCACGCACGCCACCTGCCAACTCCAGGAGCTTGGCAAACGGCGTGCCCATGGGCACTTCGTAGTTGCCGGGACGCTCCACATCACCGCTCACCGAGAAGATCTTGGTGCCACCGTTGTTGGGCTTGCCACACTCCAGGTAGGCCTGGCCGCCGTTGCGGATGATCCAGGGCACCGCCGCGAAGGTTTCGGTGTTGTTGATGGTGGTGGGCTTGCCGTACAGACCAAAGCTGGCCGGGAATGGCGGCTTGAAGCGCGGCTGGCCTTTTTTGCCTTCCAGCGATTCAAGTAGCGCGGTTTCCTCACCACAGATGTAGGCACCAAAGCCGTGCGCTGCGTGCAACTGGAAGCTGAAGTTGCTGCCCAGAATCTTGTCGCCCAGCAGGCCGGCGGCACGGGCTTCTTCCAGGGCGGCTTCAAAGCGCTCGTAGGTCTGGAAGATTTCACCGTGGATGTAGTTGTAACCCACGCTGATGCCCATGGCGTAGGCCGCGATGGCCATGCCCTCGATCACAATGTGCGGGTTGTAGTGCAGGATGTCGCGGTCCTTGCAGGTGCCCGGTTCGCCCTCGTCAGAGTTGCACACCAGGTGCTTCTGACCGGGGAACTGACGCGGCATGAAGCTCCACTTCAAACCGGTGGGAAAACCGGCGCCGCCTCGGCCACGCAGACCGGACTCTTTGACGGTGGCGATCACCTGGTCTTGCGTCAGGGCTTCGCCGCCATCGACACCCAGGATCTTGCGCAGGGCCTGGTAGCCGCCGCGCGCGATGTAGTCTTGCAGATGCCAGTTGTTGCCATCCAGGCCCGCATAAATTTGCGGGTTGATGTGGCGACCATGAAAGCAGGTCTCGACCCCGCGGGACTGGAACTGCGAGAGGATCTGTTGAACGTTCATGCCTGCCCCTCGGCTTTGCGCAAACCGTCGATCAGTTGATCGAGCTTGTCGTCACTCATGTAGCTGCACATGTTGCGGTCATTGACCAGCAGCACCGGCGCATCCGCGCAAGCGCCCATGCACTCACCCGGTTGCAAGGTGAACAGGCCATCAGCGGTGGTGCCGCCCACGTCCACACCCAGACGCTGGCACAGACGCTCCAGCGCCTTGCCACCGCCACGCAGCGTGCACGGCAAGTTGGTGCAGACGTTGATTTTGAACTGGCCCACCGGGTGCTGGTTGTACATGTTGTAGAAGGTGGTGACCTCGTGCACGGCCATGGGGGCCATGCCGAGGTACTCGGCCACCGCCAGTTCGCCCTCAGGACTCACATGGCCCTGCTCCTGCTGCAGGATGGACAGGCAGGCCATGACGGCCGACTGCTTTTGTTCAGCGGGATATTTGGCGACCTCGCGTGCAAAGCGCGCACGGGTGGCCTCGGACAAGACGACGGGCTGGGGTGCCGCGCCGGATAGGGATTGGGAAGCGTGGGAGCTCATCGGTCAATTTCCCCGAACACAATGTCCATGGTGCCGATCACCGCCACGGTGTCAGCAATCATGTGGCCACGGGCCATTTCGTCCATGGCGGCCAGGTGGGCAAAGCCCGGCGCACGAATCTTGAGGCGGTACGGCTTGTTGGCGCCGTCACTCACCAGGTAAATGCCGAACTCGCCTTTCGGGTGTTCGACGGCGGCATAGGCCTCGCCCTCGGGCACGTGGAAGCCTTCGGTGAAGAGCTTGAAGTGGTGAATCAGCTCTTCCATGCTGGACTTCATCGCCTCGCGGCTGGGCGGCGCCACCTTGTGGTTGTCGGTGATGACCGGACCGGGGTTGGCACGCAACCACTGCACGCACTGCTGGATGATGCGATTGGACTGACGCATCTCCTCAACACGAACCAGGTAGCGGTCGTAGCAGTCGCCGGTTTTGCCCACCGGAATGTCGAAGTCCATGCGGTCATAGACGTCGTACGGTTGCTGCTTGCGCAAGTCCCAGGCAACGCCCGAGCCCCGCAGCATGGCGCCGGTGAAGCCCAGGTTCTTGGCACGCTCAGGCGTCACCACACCAATGCCCACGGTGCGCTGTTTCCAGATGCGGTTGTCGGTGAGCAGGGTTTCGTACTCGTCCACCAGCTTGGGGAAGCGCTGGGTGAAGGCGTCGATGAAGTCGAGCAAGGAGCCCTGGCGGTTTTCATTGAGCTTGGCAATGGCCTGGGCATTCTTGATGCGGGAGACCTGGTACTGGGGCATGACATCGGGCAGGTCCCGGTAGACCCCGCCCGGTCGGAAATACGCGGCATGCATGCGCGCACCCGAAACGGCCTCGTACATGTCGAACAAGTCCTCGCGCTCGCGGAAGCAGTAGATGAGGATGTTCATCGCGCCGCAGTCAAAGCCATGGCAGCCCAGCCACAACAGGTGGTTGAGCAAGCGGGTGATCTCGGAGAACATCACGCGGATGTACTGCGCGCGCTCGGGCACTTCGATGCCCATGAGCTTTTCAATCGCCAAGCAGTAAGCGTGCTCGTTGCTCATCATGGACACGTAGTCAAGACGGTCCATGTAGGGCAGCGACTGGATGAAGGTTTTGCTCTCGGCCAGCTTTTCAGTGGCGCGGTGCAGCAGGCCGATGTGGGGGTCGGCGCGTTGCACGACTTCGCCGTCGAGTTCGAGCACCAGGCGCAGCACGCCATGCGCGGCCGGGTGCTGCGGGCCCAGGTTCAGGGTGTAGTTCTTGATGTCAGCCATGCTGTGTTCTCAGTGCAAGCCGCCGTAGGTCTCTTCACGAATGATGCGCGGGGTGTTCTCGCGCGGCTCGATCGTGACGGGCTGGTAAATGACACGCTTTTGCTCGGCGTCGTAGCGCATTTCCACATGACCCGAGGTGGGGAAGTCCTTGCGGAAGGGGTGCCCGATGAAGCCGTAGTCGGTGAGCAAGCGACGCAGGTCGTCGTGACCATCAAACACGATGCCGTACAAGTCGAAGGCTTCGCGCTCGAACCAGTTGGCCGAATTCCACAGCGGTGTGACCGAGGCCAGGACCGGCATGTCGTCGTTGGGCGCGAACACGCGCAGACGCAAACGCCAGTTGTGACGCACCGACAGCAGGTGCGAGACAGCAGCAAAGCGGGGGCCTTCGGAGAACACACTGGGCGCGCCATCCTTGTAGGCAGAGTAGTCCATGCCGCACAGGTCAAGCAGTTGCTCAAAAGACAGCGAGGGGTCGTCGCGCAACTGCAGTGCCACAGCGGCGTAATCAGCGGCCTTGACCGTCAGGGTCAGCTCGCCCAGGGCGCACTGCAACTGTTGGATGCGCGCACCCAACGCGGCCTCAAGTGCGGCCTGCAGGGTATCGAGGGAATTGCTCATGAAATGCCTTCTGGGGGGCGTTGTGCGGGTCAGCGGGCGATGGTGTTTTCGCGACGAATCTTGGACTGCAACTGCAGAATGCCGTACAGCAGCGCCTCGGCCGTGGGGGGGCAGCCCGGCACGTAGACATCCACCGGCACCACGCGGTCACAACCACGCACCACGGAGTAGCTGTAGTGGTAATAACCGCCGCCGTTGGCGCACGAACCCATGGACAGCACCCAGCGGGGCTCGGACATCTGGTCGTAGACCTTGCGCAACGCCGGGGCCATCTTGTTGCACAGCGTGCCTGCCACGATCATCAGGTCGGACTGACGCGGGCTGGGACGGAACAGCATGCCAAAGCGGTCAATGTCGTAACGGGCCGCGCCCGCATGCATCATCTCTACCGCGCAGCAGGCCAGACCAAAGGTCATGGGCCACAGCGAGCCGGTCTTGGCCCAGTTCACCACCGAGTCATACGAGGTGGTGATGAAGCCTTCTTTGAAAACGCCTTCAAGTGACATAGATCATTCCCAGTCGAGGGCACCTTTTTTCCACTCGTAGATGAAACCCACGACCAGAATGCCCAGGAAAACCATCATGGCCCAGAAACCGGCAGGGCCAATCTCCTTGAGCGACACGGCCCAGGGAAACAGGAATGCGATTTCCAGATCGAACAAAATGAAGAGAATGGCCACCAGGTAGTAGCGCACATCGAACTTCATGCGGGCATCTTCGAAGGCATCGAAGCCGCACTCATAGGGGGAATTTTTGGCCTCATCGGGACGCTGCGGCCCGAGCAGATAGCCGAGGACCTGGGGGGCAACGCCCACGCCCAGACCAACCAGGATGAACAAAAGGACGGGGAGATACTGTTCTAGGTTCATCGGAGACTCACGAATAGTCTGGTCTGCTATGTGCAGGAGTCTGCTGCATCTGGTTGACACCAGGGTTACATCAGACCTTGTTTGGTGCCGTCGGCGAGACTCGAACTCGCACAGCTTTCGCCACTACCCCCTCAAGATAGCGTGTCTACCAATTTCACCACGACGGCAGGCTAGTGCTCACAAGCGTTCAGAGGAAGAAGCGAACGCTTGCGAACAGCCATAGAGTTTACCCTGAAAAACCGCACCTCCGAGAGGGTCGGACGACGATTTTGAATAACTTCACGAGTGAAATCACTTGGTCGGAATCTGGGCTGCGCCACCGGCGGCCGGTGCAGCGGGTACCGCAGGTGCTGGCACCGACACGGTGTTGTTCGACGTGCTGGGCGTGGGGATTTGCGCATCCACCGGCGCAGCCGCGCGCTCCAGCACACTGCCCCCTGCCCCACCGTCAGCTGGACGTGGCGTCCCGGTATAAGCCAGGCCCAACGTACACACGAAGAAGACGGCTGCCAACACTGCCGTGGAACGAGACAAAAAGTTTGCACCACCGCTGGCGCCAAACAGGCTGCCCGAGCTGCCGCTGCCAAAGGCAGCGCCCATGTCCGCACCTTTACCGTGCTGGACTAGCACCAGACCAATCATGGCCAGGGCTGACAGGATTTGAGCGATGAGAAGAAGATTGGTGAGAATGGTCATGAAGTCTCCAGGCGCACTTAACGGGACGCAGCTGCAATGATGGTGAGGAAGTCGGGTGCCTTGAGTGCGGCACCACCAATCAGGCCGCCGTCAATGTCCGGTTGGGCCAACAAGTCGGCGGCGTTGGCGGCGTTCATGCTGCCGCCGTACAGCAATCGGATGCGATCGGCGTGCTCACTCGCAGCTTTGAGCTGGGCACGCAACACCGCATGCACAGCTTGGGCTTGGTCCGGTGTGGCGGTCTTGCCAGTGCCGATGGCCCATACGGGTTCATACGCCACCACGATCTCGCTGATACAGTGACCATTGAGATGAATCACGGCGGCCAACTGGCGCTTGACGACTTGCTCGGTCTGCCCTGCTTCACGTTGCGCCAGTGTTTCACCCACGCACACAATGGGGGTGATGCCCGCTTGCAAGGCGCGTTGCGCCTTGGTCGCCACTTGCTCATCGGTTTCACCGTGGTATTGACGGCGCTCGGAGTGACCCAAGATGGCGTAGCGCACCGCGAAGTCACGTAACATGCCTGCGGAAATTTCGCCCGTGTAGGCCCCCTGCTCGTGCTGCGAGACGTCTTGCGAGCCCAGGGCCAGTCGTGATCCGGCCACCAGTGATTGCACCTGGGCCAGATACGCTGACGGCACACAGACCGCGGCGTCAGCGCCATGTGCGGGCATGCCCGCAATGACGGCTTTGACCAACGCTTCGTTGGCGGCCAAACCGCCATTCATTTTCCAGTTGCCAGCAATGAGTGGGTGTCGTTGAGTCATGAGGGTCACCACGTGAGAACGATCTTGCCGATGTGCTGATTGGTTTCCATCAAACGATGGGCCTGCGCGGCGCCATCGGCAGACGACGCCGCGTAAGTGGCGTAAATCACCGGCTTGATCTGGCCCTGCTCGATGAGGGGCCACACCTGCTTGCGCAACTGGTTGGCAATGGCGGTCTTGAATGCCACTGGGCGCGGACGCAAGGTGGAGCCGGTAATTTGCAGTCGGCGACGCAGCACGAGGCCCGCGTTGAAATTCGCTTTGATGCCGCCTTGCACTGCGATGATGACCAGACGTCCCTCTTCCGCCAGGGTTTCCACTTCGCGGGCCACATAGTCGCCCGCCCCCATGTCCAGGATCACGTCCACGCCACGGCCCTCGGTGATGCGTTGGCACTCGGCCTGGAAGTCGTGGGTCTTGTAATTGATGGCGTGGTCAGCACCCAGCTTCAGGCACGCCTGGCACTTCTCGTCGCTACCGGCCGTGGCAATCACCGTCGCGCCCATGGCCTTGGCCATCTGGATTGCGGTGACACCGATGCCGCTGGTGCCGCCTTGAATCAACAAGGTCTCGCCTGCTTGCAAACGGCCGCGGTCAAACACATTGCTCCACACCGTGAAAAACGTTTCGGGCAAGGTGGCCGCTTCGGCATCGCTCAGCCCTTTGGGCACGGGCAAACATTGGGCTACGGGCGCCACACACAGCTGTGCATAACCGCCACCAGCCACCAAAGCACAAACACGGTCGCCGACAGAAAAACCTGCAGCAGCCATGGCCTGTGCATCACCAGACACCACCACACCAGCCACTTCGAGGCCCGGAATGTCCGACGCGCCCGGTGGCACGGGGTAGTGACCCAGACGCTGCAACACGTCAGGAC
>VEQI01000373.1 GCA_018883305.1 Limnohabitans sp.
GCCATTGGCTTGGCCGTGGTGGCGGTGGTGCTGTTCGGGTTGTTCATGGAACGCTGGGTGTACCGGCCCATTCAACGGCACGAAGGTGCGTTCTTCACGGTATTCATTGCCGCCTTTGGCATGCAGATCGTGGTGCAGAACCTGGTGGGTACGGTGTTCGGACGCAACTTTGAAACCGTGTCGGTGTCGCTGTCACAAGCCAGCGAGGTGTTGCCCAACGTGTTCGTGGCTCCCCTGGCGGGCGTGTCCGTGATGGTGGCTCTGGTGTTTTTTGTGGCGCTGAATCTCTTTTTGTCCCGCACCCAGGTGGGCACCGGCTTGCGCGCTTTGTCTGACAACCCGGATCTGGTGCGCATCTTTGGCCTGGAGCCCACACGGTTGGCCCAGGTGGCCTTTGCCCTGGGTTCGGCGCTGGTGGTGCCGGCGGCGGCATTGACGGCCATGTCCCAGGGCATCAACCCGGGCATTGGCGCGCACATCATGCTGATCAGCCTGGCGGCCACCATCGTGGGGGGGATCGGCTCGCTCAAAGGGGCGGCCCTGGGCGGTCTGCTACTGGGCTTGGCCGAAAGCCTGGCCGTGTGGAAGCTGGACCCGCAGTGGAGCGAGGCGGTGACCTTTGTCATTCTGTTCGTGTTCATCATCTTCCGTCCGGCCGGCTTCATGGGTCGGCCGCATGGTGCCAAGTGAGAGGCGGGTGACAGCATGTGGGCTTACCTCAACAACCTGGCGGTCCTGATTGGCATCAATGCCATCCTGGCGGTGACGCTGAACTTTGTGCTGGGCTATGCTGGCATCTTCTCCATGGCGCATGCCGTGTTTTTTGGGGTGGGTGCCTATACCGCGGCACTGGTGGCTGTGAAGCTGGGCGGCGGATTCCTGTTGGCCACCGGAGCCGGGATGGCGGTGGCCGTGCTGATCTCGCTGGCGCTGGCGTTGCCGGCCCTGCGCGTGCGCGGTGAATATTTTGTGGCGGCCTCTTTGGGATTGCAAATGTTGGCCGTGACCGTGTTCTCCGAATGGAAGTCGGTGA
This sequence comes from Limnohabitans sp., assembly GCA_018883305.1. Classification (GTDB taxonomy): domain Bacteria; phylum Pseudomonadota; class Gammaproteobacteria; order Burkholderiales; family Burkholderiaceae_C; genus Limnohabitans. Next base: position 1,034 of record VEQI01000373.1, read on the forward strand.
CGGGTGGCATTGGCGGCATCACCAATATTCCTGCGGCACGTTTGGGTGGATGGACCGCGGAGACGCCCGAGCAGTACCTGGTGCTGACCCTGGTTTGCCTGGGCATGGTGATGTGGCTGATCTCCCGCCTGGTGCACTCCAGTTTTGGTCGCAGTCTCAAGGCCATTCGTGACGATGAAACCGCTGCTGCCGCCTTCGGCAAGAAGGTGGCCGTGATCAAGACCTTGGCCGTGGCGGTGTCGTCGGCGCTGGCGGCGGTGGCGGGGTCTTTGTACGCGTTTTATCTCAGCTTCATCAATGTGGAGAGTTTCACGCTGGACACCTCGGTGTACTTGATGGCCATGGTCATCATTGGGGGCACAGCCACGCTGTGGGGCCCGGTGGTGGGCTCAGTGTTGATCCTGCTGCTGCCTGCCGCGCTGTCTTACTTGCCGGGTCTGCCGCAGACGGAGATTGGTTCCATTCAGCAAATGGTGTATGGCCTGGCCATGGTGCTTCTGATGATCTTTCGTCCCGGTGGCCTGTGGGGCTTTCGTGATCAACCCAAGGACGCGTCGTGAGTGCTGATGCCCGCATTCTGTTGGAGACCCGCGGGGTGTCCATCACCTTCGGTGGCCTTAAAGCCGTGCAAGAGGTGTCGTTGGCCTTGCGTGAGGGCATTGTGACCACCCTGGTGGGGCCCAACGGCGCAGGCAAGACCACACTGTTCAATTTGATCACGGGTCAGTTGCAGGCCCAGGCGGGCGATGTGTGCTGGTTGGGTTCATCCATCCTGGGACAACCGCAATGGCAAATTGCCCAATCGGGCATTGGCCGAACCTTTCAGGACCTCAAGCTGTTTGACCAGATGACCGTGCTGGAGAACGTGCTGGCCGTCACTGAGCGCGATGCCTGGCTGTGGCAGTCCGGTGGCGCAGCAGGTGCACGGGCGCGCCGTGAGCGTGCTGAGTCCGCTCTGGAGCAGGTGGGCCTGATGGATCAGCGCAACACCCGGGCCTTGGACCTGGCCTATGCCGAGCGCAAGTTTCTGTCAATTGCGCGCATTTTAGGCGCCGGTGCGCGGTTGTGGTTGTTGGACGAGCCCGCATCCGGGTTAGACCCACGGTCCTATGACCGCTTCTTGAATTTGCTGCGTGAGCAGGTCAAGCGGGGCATCACCATTTGCATCATTGAGCACAACCTGGACATCGTCAAAGGCATCTCGGATCGCATTGCCTTTCTGGATCAGGGGCGCTTGCTGGCGGAAGGGGACCCGCAATCCATTTTGTCGGACCCGGCGCTGGCCGCCATTTATTTTGGGGAGCGCACGGCATGAGCACACCGGTGATCCAGGCCTCCAACCTGCAGGCCGGCTATGCTGGCAAGCAGGTGCTGTTTGATGTGTCGCTGGAATTGCGTGCGCGCGAGGTGCTTTGCCTGATTGGGCACAACGGTGCGGGCAAGTCCACCCTGATGCGGACCCTGTTTGGGCTGATGAAGCCCATGGGTGGGCAGATTCAGGTCGATGGCCAGCGGTTGGCACAGCACACGCCACGCACGCTGGCCGATCTGGGCATTGCCATGATGCCTGAAGGCCGTGGCATTTTCCCCAGTTTGACGGTACAGGAAATCTGGAGCCTGGGCTTGGGGTCGGCGCGCGTGTCGCCCGGTGAGCGCAGTGCGCGCATCGACTGGGTGTTGACGGTGTTGCCGCCGGTGAAAAATTTTTATACCAAGCGCTCCGGGTTGCTCTCTGGCGGGCAGCAACAAATGGTGTCTATTGGTCGTGCCTTGCTGGGCAAACCGCGCTGCCTGATCATGGACGAGCCCTCCATTGGACTGGCACCCAAGTTGTTTCAGGACCTGATGTCCCCCATTCGCCAACTTCAGCAGCTGGACGGCATGAGCATTCTGCTGGTGGAGCAAAACGTGCGTGAGGCGCTCAAGGTGTCTGACCGCGTGGTGGTGATGAAGGCAGGTCGCATGGTGCATGAGGCCCTGCCTAGTGATCTGGCGGACAACGCCCGCCTGATGGAGCTTTATTGAACGGCTTCAGCGCGTGCCGGCGGGGTTGAGCAGCAGCGCACGCACGTCGTCCGGCACCGGTGTGGGCTTGCGGCTGGTGGCATCCAGCAACACGCACGTGGCCTCACCATGGGCCACCTCTACCTCCCCTGAGCGAAGCGTGTGATCGAATTTGAAC
>VEQI01000374.1 GCA_018883305.1 Limnohabitans sp.
GAGTGCAGGTCAATTCACGCGGATCATGGCGTCCATGTCGACCTGGGTTGCCCCACAAGAAGGTTGCCTTTATTGTCACAATCCGGCGAACTTTGCCGACGACAGCAAGTACACCAAGGTCGTTGCGCGCCGCATGCTGCAGATGACCCAGCACATCAATAGCAACTGGAAGCAACACGTTGCCGAGACGGGCGTCACTTGTTACACATGCCACAGAGGGCAACCGGTGCCATCTGCCATATGGTTTAAATCAAATCCGCAGCCGTATGGTTCGAATTTCATGGGCGACAAAGCGGGACAAAATCATCCGGCACCCAGCGTCACGCTGGCTTCTTTGCCCAACGATCCCTTCACGCCCTTTCTGCTGGAGGCTGGCAACATTCGCGTCAACGGCCCCACGCCATTACCTTCGGGCAATCGACAATCCATCAAGCAGGCTGAATGGACTTATGGCCTGATGACGCATATGTCCTCGGCCCTGGGCGTGAATTGCACTTACTGCCATAACTCACGATCCTTTCAGAGTTGGGAAGGCAATCCCCCGCAACGCCGGACGGCTTGGTTTGGCATTCGGATGGCGCGGGACCTGAACACCCAGTATCTGGAACCACTCACCGACACATTTCCTGCACATCGCAAAGGTGAAACTGGCGATGTGGCCAAACTCAATTGCGCCACTTGCCATCAAGGCGCCTACAAGCCCTTGAACGGCGCCCCCATGATCAAGGACTACCCGGAACTTGCGGGTCCGGGGATGGCACCCATGAAACTCGCCAAGCAATGATCGTCTGACCGCTGACCCGAGTCACCCATGGACATTCTTCTGTCACAGCCGAGAGGATTTTGCGCTGGGGTGACGCGCGCCATCGACATTGTCGAGTTGACACTTGAACGTTATGGTGCACCGGTCTACGTGTTTCACGAAATTGTTCACAACCAGTGTGTGGTCAATGACCTGCGACAGCGTGGAGCAGTTTTCGTCAACCATCTGCATGACATACCGGCTGGGGCCGTGACGGTGTTCAGTGCGCATGGCGTGTCTCGGGCCGTGATGAACGAAGCACAAGAGCGACATCTGGAAGCCATTGACGCGACCTGCCCGTTGGTCACCAAGGTGCATCACCAGGCCCAGCGTTTTGCCCGACAGGGCTATCAGCTCATCATGATCGGTCATGCCGGTCATGAGGAAGTGGTTGGCACCATGGGCAGTGTATCCGTGCCTGTGACGCTGATCAGCGACGTCAAAGACGTCGAGACGCTGAATTTTCCCGCCACAACAGCGCTTGCTTATGTCACCCAAACCACCCTGAGTTTGGATGACACGCAAGAGGTTATTGCAGCCTTGCAATATCGCTTCCCACACATCGTCGGGCCGGCTGTTGACGATATTTGCTACGCCACACAGAACCGGCAAACGGCGGTCAAGCGCATGGCCAGTCAAGTCGACCTGGTATTGATTGTGGGTGCGCGCAACAGTTCCAACTCCAACCGTCTGCGTGAGGTGGCACAACGCGACGGAACACCGGCCTACCTGGTGCAGGACGAGCACGATATTGATCTTGCATGGCTCAAGGGGGTGTCACGTGTGGGCATCTCCTCCGGCGCTTCCACCCCTGAAGTGCTGGTCCAAGCGGTGATTCGCTTTTTGCACGCCTTACATCCTGGTGCTCTGGTGCAACTGCCTGGCATCGAAGAACGCGTCATGTTCAGAATTCCCTCGGCCCTTGCCCCGTTGGCTGCCTGAACCATGGAAACCTCTGCCACGCCCCTACACGCCCTGTCTGGCGTCATCGTGATGCTGCTGGTGGACTACGCCACCCAGCATCGAGCCTGGGGTTGGTTGCGGTTGGCGCAAGGCAGCGCTTTTCTGAAGGACACGCCTGGTCTGCTGTTTGCGAAGGTCATGGGCAGTGGACAAAACGGCGGCTTCAGCCTGCGACCCAGCAGCAGCCATCAAGGACTGGTCTGCATGTTCGAAACGCAGCACCTGGCGGAAGCCTTCATCCAGGGCCCCCAGGTGCAGGCCTACCGCGAACGTTCTCGGGAGTGCTGGGTGGGTATGTTGGACATCACCTCGGTACGGGGCGCCTGGGATCGGCAAAGCTGGGGGGTGACCCCCACGGAATGTCTGCACCATCCCGTGCAGGGTCAGGTGCCCATCGCCGCCCTGACCCGCGCGAGCATTCGTCCCGCCAAGGCCATGGCATTTTGGCGCCGTGCACCGGCCTCTCAATCCAGCCTGAATCAGGCACCGGGGTGTTTACTCGCCATGGGGCTGGGAGAAGCTCCACTGATTCGGCAATGCACGTTCAGTGTATGGCAAGACACTTCCTCCATGCTCAATTTTGCGCACCAGGGTGCACATCATCAAGCGATTCAGGCGGCCTACAAGCAAGACTTTTTCTCCGAGTCATTGTTCGTGCGCATGCGGGTGCTCACCATGCAGGGCGACTGGCAAGGTCAGCACTTTGAACACGCGCAGAAGGTTGCCCATGCCTGAGCAACGCGTCGTGATTGTGGGCGCCGGCATTGCCGGTCTTGTGTCTGCGCTCGAACTGGGTCACCAGGGATTGAATGTCACCGTGATTGACCGCGCAAGCGATGCCGGTGGCAAGTTGCACGCGGAGACTGTCCAGGGCCATGCCATCGACAGCGGCCCCACAGTATTCACCATGCGCTGGGTCTTTGACGAATTGATGCACGGCTTGGGCCTGCGTCTGGACCATGAATTGAAGCTGACGCCCCTGTCCGTGCTGGCCCGTCATTTTTGGCCCGATGGAAGCGCATTGGATTTGTTCGCCGATCCCATGGTCAGCGAAGCCGCGGTCGAGGCCTTCGCAGGCGCCGACGAGGCCATGCGATTCAGACGCTTTTGCGATCACACGCGCGATCTGTACGGGGTCATGGACGGCGTCTTCATCCGCTCACAGCTCAGAAGCCTGCCCCGATTCATGACATCGCTGGGCCCCCGCGGCCTAAGCCTGCTGGCTCGCATGGGTCCGACCCAAACCTTGTGGGGGAGCATGGAGAAGCATTTCAGCGATCCGCGGTTGCGCCAACTCTTTGCGCGCTACGCAACTTACTGTGGATCATCCCCTCTCCAAGCCCCAGCCACGCTCAGCCTGATTGCCCAGGTGGAGATGGATGGTGTGTGGACCATCGAAGGCGGAATGCAGGAACTGGTTCGGTGCTTGACGCGACTGTGTCGACAAC
>VEQI01000375.1 GCA_018883305.1 Limnohabitans sp.
CCTCATAGTTGCCCATGAAAAAGTGCGGCTCGGTCTGGTCTTGCAGCCAGGGATAGTGGTGGGCCGTCAGGTCCCACAAATGATGGTGAGCATCAATGAGGGTGACGCATCGCTGCGTCACGGGTGAATCATTGGGCAGCATCGATCTTGTTGAGCAGCTCGGGACCAAATTTGTCGGTGTAGAGCTTGCGCACTGGTTGATAGGCCATGGCACGGAAGGGCTCGGTGTCCACGTTCTCAATCACCTCGACGCCGGCTTTCTTGATTTGCGCCAGGCTTTCTGCTTCCAGGTCCTGGTTGTTCTTGCGCTCGGCCACCGCCCCTTCATGCGCGGCCTTCAGGAACAGCGCCTGGTGCTGGGGAGACAGGCTGTTGAATTTGGCCAGGTTCATGACCAGCGGCGCCGCAGTGAAGGCATGACGGGTCACACTCATGTATTTTTGGACCTCCTGAAACTTGGCCTTGGCGATATGCACGGTGGGATTTTCCTGGCCGTCCACGGTACGGGTGTTCAGGGCCAGATACACCTCGGAGATGGCCATGGGGGTGGGATTGGCTCCCCACAGTTTGAAAGCCTCAATGTGCATGGGGTTCGGGGTGGTGCGCAGCTTCATGCCTTTCAGGTCCGCCGGTGAGCGGATGGGGCGGACGGAGTTGGTGATGTTGCGAAAACCGATTTCCCAGTAGGCCAGGCCTTTGAGCCCTTTGGACTCGAATTTATCCATCAGTTCACGTCCGATCGGGCCATCGATGACTCGATACGCATGCGCGGGTGTACGAAACAGAAAGGGGATGTCCAGGGCCGCCTGCTGGGGCGACACGCCGCCAAAAAAGGGATTTCCCGTGACGCTCACTTCAATGCTACCCACCTGGGTGCCGATGATCATGTCCGCCCCTTTGCCCAATTGCTCTTGCGGATAGATCTCCACTTTGAAGGCGCCGTTGCTTTCCTTCTCGATGATGTCCTTGAATTTGAGGGCGCCCACATGCACCGGATCCGTGGGCGGGGCATAGTGGCCGAACTTGATCACGGTCTGGGCGCTGACCCAGGTGCTGCCGCTCAGGAGCAGGGTGGCCAGCAGGCCGCGAAGAGGTTGCGATGAGGTCATGGTTGTCTCCTGTGATTGAGTGGTGTTAGTCCATACGGATATTGGCCTGTCGAATGAGACGGCCAAAGCGTTCAAATTCTTGCAAGTTGAGTTGGCGAAATTGCTCCGGCGTGAGTTGTCCAGGCTCACCCCCCAGGGCTCGCAAGCGATTCTGAATATCTGGCAAGCGGATGACGCGCGCCAGCTCGGTCTGCAATTTGGTCACGATGTCTGCCGGCGTTCCTGCCGTGACAAAGACGCCATACCAGGTACTCATCTCGAAATCGGGGACGCCCGCTTCGGCCAGGGTGGGGACTTGGGGCAGTTCCGGCGAACGTGCCGCGGTGGTCACGGCCAGCGCGCGAAATTTACCCGCCTTGATTTGCGACATGGCCGAGGACGTGGTGTCAAACATGATTTGCACCTGACCTGAAAGCATGTCCTGGTGGGCTTGCGCGCTGCCTTTGTAGGGTATGTGAATGCTCTTCACGCCCGCCGCCACGTTGAACCCCTCACCGGCGATGTGCTGGGTGCTCCCCACGCCGGAGGAGGCGTACTTGTATTCACCCGGATGGGCTTTCATCAAGCTGATCAGTTCCTTGACATTTTGCGCGGGGACTTGTGTGCCCACCACCAGCACGTTGGGAACCGTTACCACCAGGCCCACGGGGATCAGGTCACGGATGGGGTCGAAGTTCAGCTTCATCAGGTGCGGAGAGATGGCTTGCCCGGTGTTGGTGGCGACCAGCAGGGTGTGACCATCCGGTGCGGCTTTGGCAGTCAGGTCCGCGGCAATGGTGTTGGAGGCGCCGGGTCGGTTTTCCACCACAAACACGCCTTTCATGCTGTCTGCCAATTTGTCTGCCAGCATGCGTGCCACGATGTCGGTGCCGCCCCCCGCATTCGCCCCCACCATCAAGCGAACGGTTTTGCTGGGATAGGTTTGGGCGCTGACGAACCCAGGCAATGCCATCATCAGGCTCATCAAAGCGCGGCGGCTGACGCCGTGGAGGGAGGAAAGATTCATGGGGAGGTGAGCCTGATGGAATCGAGATGCGCTCACTCTAGTGCCTGGTCAGCCCAGCGTCTATCCGGGCATGTCCTCATCTCATGATCAGTCAGGCGTCACCCAGGTGACCATGGTCAGGGTCGCAAGATGTTCAGTTGAACCAGACCATCCAGGGTACGAATGCCGACGTTACCCTGATACCCTTGTGCATCCGTGTAGAGGGGCGCGGTGGCCTGGTAGAAGTTGGTCACACCGATTGTGCTGAAGAACAGGTCAACCCGATTGCTTGGGCGCATCCAGAGCATGGCCAGGCCACCAGCCGGGATCACGCAGGTGCCATCGCCAACCTGCCGACCGCTTTCGGTGGTGCCGCCCTGGTTGAGGTTAGGCGGAAAGTTGACATCACCGGGACGATGTCGTTGCGCCCAGTCGTTGTAATAGCCTGGCTGAAACAACCCATCATCGATGTCAAAGACTTTGCCGTTGATGCCCAACGTTCCTTGATAAAGCGAGGAGCCGCCAATGCCATTGAAAAACACGGCGGGATGACTCTCGGGTTCAAATATCAATTCCAGGTAGGTGTTTTTGTCGCCGGTGTAGTGCAAGAACAGGGCATTGCCCACATAGTCGGGTTGATTCACCAGGCTGCCATAGCGTTTAAGTGCAGAGATGCGCATCAGCACATGGGCGTTGTCCCGGTGTTTGAGCCAGACATCCTGCGCCATGGAGTAGGCCTCATTCCACAAACCACTGCGCTTGGCCAGCAACACCTCGTCACTGGTGAGGGTGGGTCGATACACTTCAAACGAGCCATCGGGCGCATCTCCCCGTGGACTCAGCGTGGCACCAAAGAACCAGCCGGACGGGCTGGTGGGCTTGGCCTGCAGTTCTGACCACAAGCGTGCGCTGAGCGCTGTGCGTTGGCCTTTGGCCATCACCGCACGCAACACCTGCATCTCGGTGCTGGTGCTGCCTTGGTTGGGCACCATGCAGGTGGTGGAGGGTGCAGGAAGGCTGCCATCAATCACACCCTGCAGCAGGCTCGCGTTGACATGGGTGAGCGCGGATTGGGCGGTGGTGGTGCTGGCGGTGCCCTTGGCCT
>VEQI01000042.1 GCA_018883305.1 Limnohabitans sp.
GCGCCACACAGAGCGGACGTTGACGGTAGGCCGTCAGACCGTCGCACTCATAGGGGATGGTGTCTTCCGGCGTGAACAGCACGGCATGCTCTGGCAAATGGCGGCGTAAGGCGGACACTACGCTGGACTGACGTTGTGCGCGGTCCAATGCCTGTTGTTGAGAGGTCGAAACGGGTGCGTTCATGCCTGACACTGTACGTCAAACCGGATGCCCGTGGGGTGTGGCAGGACGCCACCGGCATGAGGTGAATCCCTGCCTGCCCAGCCCCCGGCCCCGATTATTTGAAGATGACGGTCTTGTGCCCGTCCAGCAGCACACGGTGCTCGCTGTGCCATTTGACGGCGCGGGCCAGCACCTGGCTTTCCGTGTCCCGGCCCAAAGCGGTGAGGTCTTCCACCGTTTTGCTGTGGTCCACACGGGCCACGTCCTGCTCGATGATGGGGCCTTCGTCCAGGTCGGCGGTCACGTAGTGCGCGGTGGCGCCAATCAGCTTCACACCCCGCTCATGGGCCTGGTAATACGGCTTGGCTCCCTTGAAGCTGGGCAGGAAGCTGTGATGAATGTTGATGGCCCGCCCCTGCAGTTCGCGACACAGGTTATCTGACAGGATCTGCATGTAGCGCGCCAGCACCACCAGCTCGGCTTGTTCAGCGCGGATGATCTCCAGTTGGCGAGCCTCGGCCTGTTCCTTGGTACTCGCCGTGACGGGAATGTGGTGAAACGGGATGTTGTAGCTGGCCGCCAACTGGTAGAAATCGCGGTGGTTGCTGACGATGGCGCGAACATCCAGCGGCAACAAGCCGCTCTTGCAGCGAAACAGCAAGTCATTCAGGCAATGGCCCTCGCGGCTGACCATGATGACGCAGCGCATGGGGGCGGTGGCGTCATGCAGCGACCAGCGCATGCTGAACGTCTGGGCCAGGCGGTCGATCTGTGTGTGCAACTCGCCAATGGCCAGTTCGCAGGCAAAGGCCACTCGCATGAAGAACAGGCCGGTGTCGCGGTCGTTGTACTGGGCCGCTTCCTCGATGTTGCCGCCGCGTTCAAGCAAAAAGCCGGAAACCGCATGAACGATGCCGGTTCGGTCGGGGCAGGAGAGGTTCAGAATGTATGAGGACATGGGGAGATTGTAATTTTCGATGCACAATCGGCTTTTGCCCCGTGCCGGGGCCTTTGGGAGACCCCATGGCGTTCCATGATTTCCAGCTAGACAACCACTGGTTGCCCTTCACCCCCAACCGTCATTTCCGCCAGCAGCCGCGTGTGTTCGTGGCGGCCAAGGGCATGCATTTCACCACCCATGATGGCCGTCAGGTCATCGATGGTATTTCCAGCCTGTGGTGCGTGGGTGCCGGTCACAACCGCCGGGAACTGAACGAGGCCATCAAGCAGCAACTGGACACCCTGGACTACGCCACCGCGTTTCAGATTGGCAATGACAAAGCCTTCCAGGCCGCTGAAGCCATTGCCGCCCTGGCACCGGGGGATCTCAACAAGGTGCTGTTTTGCAACTCGGGCTCAGAGGCGGCGGACACGTCGCTCAAAGTCGCCCTGGCCTACCATCGCGCCCGCGGTGAAGGGCACCGCACCGTGTTCATCGGACGCGAGCGCGGTTACCACGGGGTTGGGTTTGGCGGCATGAGCGTGGGCGGCATCCCGGCCAACCGCAAGGCGTTTGGCACCGCGTTGTTGCCGCGGGTGGACCACATGCCGTTCTTCCATCACCCCGAGCGCAACGCCTACTACAACGGGGTGGAGCCTGCGGCGGATGAGTCGTATCTCAATGAACTGGAGCAGCGCATCCTGCCCCTGCATGATCCCAGCAACGTGGCCGCCATCATCGTCGAGCCGGTCGCTGGCAGCGCGGGGTGGTATCTGCCACCCCAGGGCTATCTCAAGCGCTTGCGCGAGATCTGCACGCGCCACGGCATTTTGTTGATCTTTGACGAGGTCATCACCGGGTTCGGGCGTCTGGGTGTGCCCTTTGGCGCTGATCTGTACGGCGTAGTGCCTGACATGCTGAACTTTGCCAAGTGTGTGACCAACGGCATCATCCCCCTGGGTGGGGTGGTGTGTCGTGACATGATCTACAACACCCTCATGGGTGTGGACGCGCCCGAGCACGGCATCGAGTTTTTCCACGGTTACACCTATTCCGGCCACCCGGTGGCTTGCGCGGCGGCGCTGGCCACGCTGCAACTCTTCAAGCAAGAAGATCTGTTTGCCCGTGCGGGCAGCATGGGGCGCATGCTGGGTGACGCCCTGCACACGGCCTGCAAGGGTCTGCCCAATGTCATCAGCATTCGCAGCCTGGGGCTGGCGGGGGCGGTGGAGCTCAGCCCGCGTGCGGGCGCGCCTGGGCGCCGAACCTACGACATCTTCCTGGACTGTTATCAGCGTGGCGTGCTGGTGCGCCCGTCGGGCGAGAGCCTGGTGCTGGCGCCACCCTTTATCGTCGAGCCGTCGCACATTGACCAAATGGTCAGCACGCTGGCGGATTCCATCCGCCGTCACGCCTGAGCAACCTTTCTTGTTTGAGAGTAACGCCATGACCGCCTTGAAACGACGCACCCTGTTGCAACACGCCGCTGCCCAGTCCGCCTGGCTCGCGGCGGCCAGCCCGCTGTCCGTGCTGGCGCAGGACAAATACCCCAGCAAACCCATCACCTGGATCTGCCCCTACGCGGCGGGTGGCAACGCAGACTCACGCTCACGTCAGGTGGCCAAGGTCATGTCCGCGCTGTTGGGGCAGCCCATGATCGTGGACAACAAGGCCGGGGCGGGTGGCAATATCGGGACCGAGGCCATTGCACGCGCCAAGCCGGATGGCTACACCATCGGCATGGGCAACTTTGCGCCGCTGGCGGTCAACCATGCCCTGTTTAAAAAGCTCAATTTCAACCCGTTCACCGACATCGTGCCCATTGCCCTGATCGAGCGTGGACCGTTGGCGCTGATGGTGCGTACCGAAGCGCCCTACAAGTCGGTCAAGGACATTGTGGCGGCCGCGAAGGCCGCACCGGGCAAGCTGAGTTACGCCTCGGGTGGCATCGGGGGCACGCACCATCTGAGTGGTGCACTGTTCGAGCATTCGGCAGGCATCGACATGATCCATGCGCCTTACAAAAGCGGTGCAGCGGGTGCCACCGATCTGATGGGTGGGCAGGTGCACATGATGTTCGAGCAGATGTACAGCGCCATGCCAGCCATCAAGGGCGGACGATTTCGGGCGCTGGCCATCACCAGCAAAACGCGGTCCCCGCTGCTGCCAGACGTGCCGACCATGGCCGAACAAGGTTACCCGGAGGTGGAGGTGTTGAACTGGCAGGGCATTGTGGGCCCCAAGGGCTTGCCGCCCGAGATCATTCGCCAGTTGAACGCGGCGTGCAACAAGGCACTGCAAGACGCGGATTTGCGGGAAAAAATCATCAGCCAGGGCAACGAAGTGGCTGGTGGCACGCCGGAGCAATTCGCGGCGCTCATCAAGGCCGAGGCCCCTCGCTGGGCCAAGGTGGTGCGCGACGCGAAAATCGAACCGGAATGACGCCGGTGGCCCTTGGGGTGTGCTGAACACCGCCCGCGGGCGGTGGCGGGTCATTCACGTGTGGCTCAGTGCACCACCACCGGTTGCTGGGCCAGTCCGCTGTATTGCTCCAGCGTGGCCTCCACTTCTTCCTGAGTGGGGCTCTGACGCTGCCAGGCCTCCAGATGTTGCTGGAACAGTTCGGCCCACGAGCCGTCCAGATAGACCTCTTTGCCAGAGCGTTTGTCCACAATCTCGAACCCATGCCGGGGCATGGCGGGCAGGTCCGGCCGCGGGTTCGGCGACGAGGCCGGGGACGCGTCGTGTCCTGGGGCTTGCAGGTGCACGACCACAAAGGATTCGGAGTCGTAGAGGGTGTTCATGTCCATCTAGGTGGGGGGATGACGCTGCAGTTCAAGAGGGGGTGGCCAAAGACAAGGTGCCAGTTGCATCACGGTATCGGGTCCAGGCGACGCAGAACCTGATCGGCCACATCCTCGTTGGGGTGGGTCACGCGCAGTCGAACCGGCAGGTAGCCCAGCGATGGGGCAAACCACAAATCCACCCGCTGGTCGTAGGGCTGACGGGGCAGACGGGTGAGCCGGATCGCGGCCATACTCCCCAACGGAATCTGTAGCGTTTCCAGGCCATCCACCCGAAAGGTCCAGGGTTCGGCCTCCCGAGCCGACACGGTTTGCAAGGTGATCTGACTGCCTGCCGGGTAGCGCTGGGGGGCGCCGGCCAACAAGGCGCCAAGCTGGAAAAACAGGCTCAGCCGATCCTGGGCACCATTTTCCAGCGGGACCGAGGGCGTATTGGCGCTGAAGCTGATGATGCCTTTGTCGCGCTCGAAATGCGCCGCCTGTTCGCTGCGGACCTTGTCACCAAACCGGGTGGGCATCAGGCCAGCCGGACCCAGCTGACCCTGGCTGGTCTGGACACGTGAGCCCAGCAAGGGCAGGCCGATTTCAAACCGGGTTTGATACTGACGTCCGTCTTGTTGCCAGCTCAAATCGCCGCTGACGGTGTAGCCAAAGCCCTTGATCTTGCCCAAGACGTCGAACCCCATGCGCGCTGATGAGGGCACTTTGACGGGCGGCAACGCCTTTGAGTCATTTGAGTTTTGGCGTAGTGACTGCTCGCTATCGGGGCTGGCTTGCGCAACTGTCCAACGTGCCGGCTCAGCTGAGGGGGGGGCCACATCATCCACTTCAACGGCCCAGGGTTCACTGACCGCGGACGGCAAGGCGTGTTGGGGGGACAGCGACACGATTTGCAGTCGAAGATCCGTCCCAATGGCCGCCGGCTTGGGTTGAGGCGTCATGACCGTTTGGGGGGCACTGACAACCTCCGACGGGCTGGTGCTGAGGGGCGATGCAGGGACGGTCCCCCCCATCACCTTGGGCGAGGCGCCCAACAGCACCAGGTGCGGCACGACCACCACCACCGCGGTCAGCACCAGGTGGCGGCGCGGTGGGTGGGGGGAGGCGGTGTGGTGGGGCATGGCGGCGTATGACCTCACAACGGTCGATGCGAACTTCCGTTGACGGCCATGGAGCATAGCGAAGTCCAGGACCACCTGGGGTGCTTTGTAGAATGGCTCGCAACTTCCGGGGCGTACCAGCCTCACCCGCGACCGGCGACCTGTCTGGTCGGCCCCCATTGAAAGACAGCGCGATGAAGCTTGCCACCTACAAGGACGGTTCCCGCGACGGCCAGCTGGTTGTCGTCTCCCGCGATCTCACCACGGCCCACTATGCCAGCGGAATTGCGCACCGTTTGCAGCAAGTCCTGGATGATTGGAATTTTCTGGCGCCTCAACTTCAGGAACTGTCCGAAACGCTCAACCATGGCAAGGCGCGCCACGCTTTTCCGTTTGATCCGCAGCGTTGCATGGCGCCACTGCCACGAGCCTATCAATGGGCAGATGGTTCGGCGTTTATCAACCACGTTGAATTGGTGCGTGCGGCCAGTGCCACCAACGTGCCCGAGAGCTACTACGTCGAGCCCCTGATGTACCAGGGGGGCAGTGATGACTTCCTGGGCCCCATGGATCCGATTGTGTGCCGCAGCGAGGACTGGGGGATCGACTTCGAAGCCGAGATGGCGGTGATCACGGGCGATGTTCCGATGGGGGTATCGCCCGATGATGCCCTGGACGGCATTCGTCTGGTCATGTTGGCCAACGACGTGTCTCTGCGCCATCTGGTGTCGGACGAGCTGGCCAAATACTTTGGCTTTTTGCAATGCAAGCCGGCCACGGCCTTCAGTCCGGTGGCGGTGACGCTGGATGAGTTGGGCGAAGCCTGGGATCACGGCCGTCTGCATCTGACCATGCAGACCAGCTGGAATGGCCGCAAGGTGGGCATGTGCGATGCTGGCACCGACATGACCTTCCATTTCGGGCAACTGATCTCGCATTTGTGCAAGACGCGCAACGTGCGGGCAGGCAGCATCATCGGCAGCGGCACGGTCAGCAACCGTGGCATCGAGCGTCAGGGTCGCCAGGAGTGGCCCAAGGGCTATAGCTGCATTGCGGAAAAGCGCACCATGGAAACACTGCAAGACGGTGCACCCTCCACGGGTTACATGCGCTACGGTGACACGGTGCGCATCGAGATGAAGGGCTCGGACGGTCAGAGCATGTTTGGCGCCATCGAGCAAGCCGTCACGCCGCCGCCTGGCTGAGTCGCTGTCGGGCGCCGCAGGGTGTGAGCTGTCTTGGCCGCTCAAGTGGCCAAGACCTCCTCAGTGGCGGTGTTCCCGCTGGGTTTGACAAGGCACGCAGCGTTCGGCCTCGGGCGTGGCTTGCAGGCGTGCCAGCGAGATGGTCTGGCCGCAGTCCACGCACTCCCCGTAGGTGCCCTCGCGCACGCGCACCAGCGCCGCCTGCACCGCGTTCAGTTCGGCACTTTCATGTTCGTCGATGGCGAAGGCCAGGTCGCGCTCGGTGATGTTCTGAGCGTGCTCGTCATCGCTTTGTCCAAATTGCTCGACAGCCGCTTCCACCCGGCCCAATGCACCGCCACGCTGCTGGGCGATGCGTGCCATCAAATCCTGGCGAGCATCTAACAGACGTTGACGCAGTGTGTTGAGGTCTTCGTTTTTCATGTGGACTCCTGTGTTCATTGGTGTCCATCTTCCTGCGTGGATACCCCGGCGTCTTTGACATCCGTCAAGACGTCGAGGTGTGAGCGCAAATCAATGCTGATGTGTGCGAGAGGGCGTCATGGCGCGAACAGGCACTTGCACGTCGAGCTGTGATTTTTGACCTTTGGCATCTTCCACGGTCAGCGTGATCGCGATGGTGGATTTGTCGGCCAGCGGAGCTTTCAAATCCATCAGCATCACATGGTAGCCACCGGGCTTGAGCTCCACCGCCTTGCCTTCCGGCAGCTCCAGCGCACGGACAGCGGACATGCGCATCACGTCTTTGTCCATCTTCATTTCATGGAGCTCGGTCACGCCCGCTGCGGGGCTGCTGACCGCGACGAGCTTGCTGGGCTGCTTGGCGGTGATTTTCATGAAGGCCCCGGTGGCTTTCTGGCCGGGCACGGTGGCTCTGGCCCAAGGGTCGGACACGGTGACTTGCTGGGCAAACGCATTGACAATCACCAGGGTGGTGAGGCCGGTTGCGATGGTACGAAGGGTCAATTTCATCAAGGCTCCTGAGTCAGTTGAAAAATGTATGTGGAATGGATGATCAACAGGGATGGTGATCGCCCGCGGATCTCATGGCGCGAATGCGCCGTCGGGCCTTGCGCTTTTGAAAAAAGCGCAGAACACCGGTGACCATCAAGATGACCGGAAACAGGCCCAGCAGTGCCACCAGGACTCTGCCTGCCAGACCCAATGCCTCACCGTTATGCAGGGGGTGTACCCAAGCCCACCATTGGTCACCCGTTTGAAGCTGGTGGTAGTGTCGCTGATGAAGCACCGCACCTGTCTGCGGGTGCAGCTTCAGGTAGGTCTGTGGAAATCGCCGGCTGGGCTCATCGCCGCTAAAGAGTCGGAGTGTCACCTCGCGTCCGTCCTCGCCGCTGGTTTCAATCCAGCGAACTTCCGCGCGTGGGAAAACGCCATGGGCGCTGGTGATCAAAGCATCCAGATTCGCTGGATGCTCGCCAGGCTGCAGCAGTCGGCTGAAGGTGGGCATGGGTTCTTCAAATGGCAACACGGTTGAGGCCAGATGTTTGCTGGCATTCGGGAAAGACAGGATGATGCCCGTGAGTGCCAGCAGGGCCAGACATGCACCGCCATAGATGCCAGCGAGCATGTGGATGTCATACATTGTTTTGACCGGCTGAGATCGGATCACCGGGCTCAGCCGTTGCATCAAGCGACGCCATGGCGGCATCCACAACCACAGTCCCAGCACAAGGGTGATCAGCACCAGCAGGCCCAGTAGGCCAACCGCGTTGTGCCCCCAGGCGTCCGCGAGCAGTGTGTAGTGCAAGTCGTAAACCCAGGTGGCGGCGTAACTGCCCCAGCGTCTGGCGCTGGTGATTTGATACGTCACCGGATCCACCGTCACCATGAGCGGCGCGAATGTTGAATGCGTCATGTCTTCGGGTGAGCGATATCTGGCGCCAATGGCTTGGTGGTTGGCCATGGGCAACTCGATTTGCCAGCTGCCGGTGTTGTCGGGGTACGCGTGTCTTAAAACGTCGTACACCTTTTGTACAGAAACCTGACCTCCGCCTTGTTCTCGGGGCGTGATGCTCGGGTTGAGAAGCGTGTCGATCTCCGTGTAAAAGGTGAGCAGACTGCCTGTCAGGCCCAGCAGCACGAACAGCACCCCGACCCACAAGCCGAGGTGCTGGTGCAGCGCATGGCACCAATGTCTGCATCGGGTTTGCATCGTCACAGCTTCATGCTGAAGGTCAAAAACGCACTGCGTGGCATATTCGCCGCGTAGAAGTTGCCAGGGGAGCCGACATACACGTTGTCATACGAATAAAGGGATAGGCGATTGGTCAGATTGCGGATTTGAAAATCCATGTCCATGGTGGCATTGATTGTGTAGCCCACCAGGGTGTTGATCCCTGTATAGGCGCCTGTCTTTTCAGGATTCGTGCTGTCGATGAAGTAACTCGATTGCCCTGTCAGGGAGGCGCTGCCACGCCACGTGTCATTGAATTTCTGGTGGATGCCCAGGGTGTAAATTCTTCTCGGCACGTGGTCCACTTCTTTGCCTGTGCTCAGAATCTCGGCCTTCTGAAATGAGGCGCCGGCCCAAATCTGGGTGGAGCGACTGGGCTTGGCATTCAGCTCCACATCGGTGCCTGTTCGAACTGTCTGCCCCAGATTGACGGTGTCGTTGGACGGATTGCCCAGCAAGGTTCGGGTTTCATTCTCCGCGGTCTGTTTCCAGGTGGCCACGCGCGTGTCCATGGTGGAGGATGGCTTGAATTTCCACCCAAGTTCCCAGCCCGCATTGATCGAGGGTCCGACAGCGAAGGCGGACGTTTGATAGGCGGCGCGCCCCGTACCCACTTGAAACGTACGCCCCCAGTTGCCATAGGCGGTTGATTCGGGGGAGACGCGATAAGACGTGCTGATCTTGGGCTGTCTGATCAGCCCGTCGTCGTTGATGGGCCAGGTGCCCAACAGACTGGCCGTGGTGTCGACATGGATCGTGCTTGACCCCGTCACTTTGTCGACGCGGTAGGCGGGTGTGATGGTCCAGCGCTGAGATGGCTTCAAGACCCATTGGACAAATCCCCCCGCAGTGTTGAACAGGTATTGGTGGTCTCGACGTGGCACGACACTCTGTCCGGTGGATCCGAGCTCGATGGGACGCTCGCGGAAATTGAAGTTGTTTTGTCGCTCCGTGTCCAGGCCACCCATCAGCGTGCTGTTGCCCAACGGCGTTTGCCCGAGTTGTCGGGTGACTTGAAGGCTGGCGCCGACATGCTGCTCGTTCAGTTGGCGAAATTCCTGACGAGACGCATCGGGGAACTTGATAGATCGATCATCCCGGAGGTGGTTCACATACACCTGTGCTTGCACGTGCGTGGATGCATCGATCTCGGACTCGGCTTGCAAGGCCGCCTGGCTGGCTTGCCGGGCGTCTCGGTCGTTCAAGCTTTTGGGCGCCACTTGCCAGGGGTCGGCCGTGACTTGCGCCTGGGTGAGATACCCTGGCTCCTGGGCATCGCTGCTCAGATGTTTGACGATCAAGCCCAGTCGGGAGGTGCCATCGCCCCATTTGGAAAACCACTTGCCACTGAAGTTGGTGGCATCGGCTTCCATGTGTTGTCGATACCCTAAGGTTCGTTTGTGACTGTAGGCGTAGTTCTGTGACACCGTGTCGGTCTCGATGCCTTTGGCGATCTGGACGATCTGCGTGCCGCCACTGCCAGCCGTCAACTTGGATTCGGTGTAATTGCCGCCGGATCGGGTCACCAGGTTCAGATTGCCGGCTATGTTGTGCAGACCATATCGAGGATCGTTGGTGCCCTTGACCACTTCCACCGCCTCGATATCGATGCGCGGCACCATGTCCATGTAATACGTGTTGCCATCGTTGGCATTGCTGGGCACACCGTCGATCAGCAACTTCACGGCATTCAGCACGCCTTCGCCGTTGAAGCCGCGCATCGACACCGTGCCAAATCCCACACCTTTGCCGGCGTATTCGCCCAGCATGACGCCAGGCACCTGGTTGATCAGCTCGTAGTTGCCGTACTGGGGTTGATCTTCCAGCCGGTCCTTGGTGAGCACGTTGACCGACGTGAGCACCTGCCGGGGACTCCAGGCGCCCCCTTGCGCCGTGACGACGACTTCGCCCAGCGACATGACCACTTGGTCAGACTGGGCGAAAGCGGGGCCCCAGCTGCCCATTCCGAGACACAAGCTTGAAGCAGCGATGGCTGCGGATATTGTTTGACCTGTCAGATTTTTCACGGGACTCACTCATTGCCGCACGACATTCGGCAGCCAGTGCACGCGCACCAACGCCTGAATGAACAAGACACAGACTGCCTGCGGGAAGGTTGGCAGTGGCGACACCAGGGTCAGGAATGACCTGCTGGCGACTTACAGGCGTGAGGCAGGGGGACCGCGCGAGGGCAGTGGCGGCGCGGTGGCGGCAGCGATGTGCGCCGCTGCCACCGGCTGCAGGGCATGTGCCAATGAGGAAGGGACAGGGAGATCGAGGGTGCTGCTCGGTGGTGGGGCAGCCGTCACCGAGGCGCACAAGGGGCAATCCATGGGCTTGGTGAATTTGACCTCACCGTCCGACTCGCTCGAGTCCAGCATTTTCATGCCGCCGTCACTGGCGCAGACCATTTGCAGACTGCTCGGGTGGATCAGCGTGGCGGCGATGGCCGACCCCACGAACAGCGCAAACCACACCAGCACCAGGCTGGCGATGTATTTGGCGTTACGCAGGGCTTGCATGGGGGCGGATTATGACATCGGTGTCTGACAGCACTCAGAAGGCGCGAGGCATGCGAGGGCATGGCACAATTCAATCCCTCTCCACTTGGAACGGGTCTGTCCGGCCCTCAAGCACATGCACACCGAGTTGTCGCTGCCCGGCACACGTGAATTCACGCTGGCCGATTTTGATTTCCAACTCCCACCAGAACTGATTGCCCAGCATCCCGCCACCGAGCGCAGCGCGTCTCGTTTGCTGGATGGTCGTCTGAAAGCGCCTGTGGATCGGGTGTTCCGTGAGCTGCCCGCGCTGTTGCAGCCAGGCGATCTGATGGTGTTCAATGACACCGAGGTGATGAAGGCGCGACTCTTTGGCGAGAAAGCCACGGGGGGCAAGGTGGAGTTGCTGGTGGAGCGGGTGCTACCGCCAGATCCGCTGGGCTTGGCGCCCGCACATCAAGTGGTGGCCCACATGAAGGTCAGCAAAAAACCCTTGCCGGGTGCGGTGCTGCACATGCAAGGCGGCTTCACTGCCACCCTTCTGGGCCGCTGGCCCGATGAGCACGGTGCGTTGTTTCGTTTTGCGCTCAGCGCTGACCCCCATGCCCTGATGCTGGCTCACGGACACGTGCCCTTGCCCCCCTACATTGAGCACGCTGACACCGAACAAGATGCCCGGCGCTATCAAACCGTGTTTGCCCGTGAACCCGGCGCCGCTGCGGCTCCTACTGCGGCCTTGCACTTTGACGAGGGCGTGCTGGCCGAGCTGCAGGCGCGCGGCGTCATGCATGCCCATGTGACCTTGCATGTAGGCGCGGGCACGTTCCAGCCGGTGAAGGTGGAAGACTTGCGCCAGCATCGCATGCACAGCGAGTGGTACCGTGTGCCCCCCGAGACGGCGCAGGCCATCGAGGACTGCCGTCGCCGAGGTGGGCGCGTGCTGGCCGTGGGGACCACCACGGTGCGCACCCTGGAGTCGTGGGCGGTGAGCGGTTGCATGCAGGGCGACACCCAAATTTTCATCACGCCGGGTTTTCGTTTTCAGGTGGTGGACTTGCTGCTGACCAACTTCCATCTGCCCAAGTCCACCTTGCTGATGCTGGTCAGCGCGTTCGCCGGGTACGACACCATGCGTGATTTGTACCGTCACGCCATCGAGCACCGATATCGTTTTTTCAGCTATGGCGATGCCATGCTGCTTCAAAGGGCTGCCCATGCTTGAATTTGAATTGCTTCGTACCGAGGGGTTGGCCCGCCGTGGTCAACTGACCTTGCACCATGGCGTGGTGCAAACGCCCATCTTCATGCCGGTGGGCACCTATGGCACCGTCAAGGGCGTGATGCCGCGTAGCCTGGAAGAGATGGGCGCGCAAATCATTCTGGGCAACACCTTTCACTTGTGGATGCGTCCGGGCCTGGACATTGTGAAAAGTTTTGGCGGCCTGCACGGTTTTGAGCGCTGGGACAAACCCATTCTCACCGACAGTGGTGGCTTTCAGGTCTGGTCGCTGGGCGACATGCGCAAGATCACCGAAGAAGGCGTGCGCTTTGCCTCTCCCGTCAACGGTGACAAGCTGTTTCTCACGCCCGAGATCAGTATGCAGATCCAGACCATTCTCAACAGCGATATCGTCATGCAGTTTGACGAATGCACGCCCTATGAAGTGGGCGGCAAACTCACCACCGAGGCGCAAGCGCGCAGCTCGATGGAATTGAGCCTGCGCTGGGCGCGACGTTGCATGGATGAGTTCCGTCGATTGGAAAACCCCAACGCCCTGTTCGGGATTGTTCAAGGCGGCATGTTCGAATCGCTGCGAGAGGCATCGCTGCAATCGTTGGTAGAGCTGGATTTGCCGGGGTATGCAGTGGGCGGCGTGAGTGTGGGCGAGCCCAAGGAGGACATGCTGCGCATCATGGCGCACACGCCGCATCGGCTGCCGGCCCACAAGCCACGCTACTTGATGGGCGTGGGCACGCCTGAAGATCTGGTGCAGGGCGTGGCCAGCGGTGTTGACATGTTTGATTGCGTCATGCCCACCCGCAATGCGCGCAACGGTCATTTGTTCACGCGCTTTGGCGATTTGAAAATTCGCAACGCCCGCCATAAAAGCGATCATGCGCCGCTGGACGAGACCTGCACTTGTTATACCTGCCGTGGTCATGTGCGTGTCGATGGCAGCGTGAGCGGCGGGTTCAGCCGCGCTTATCTGCATCACCTGGATCGTTGCGGCGAGATGCTGGGCCCGATGCTGGCCACCGTCCACAACCTGCATTACTACCTGAACCTCATGCAAGAAGTGCGTGATGCCCTCGATGTCGGGCGCTTCGCCGAATTCGCGCAACGCTTTCGGCAGGATCGCGCGCGCGGCGTTTAGTCGCACGATGGCATCCAGGCCCGCCGCCCGGATACCCACCCGAGATTCAGGGTTTCTTCGTGCCTTGTGGCAAGGTGATGCCTGGGAAGATCTTGATCACCGCGCTGTCATCCTCGCGTGCAAAGCCGGCGGTCGAGGCCTGCATGAACATCTGGTGAGCGGTGCTGGAGAGCGGCAGTGGAAACTTGCTGGCACGTGCGGTGTCCAGCACCAGCCCCAGGTCTTTCACAAAGATGTCCACCGCCGACAAGGGGGTGTAGTCGCCCGCCAGCACATGGGCCATGCGGTTTTCAAACATCCAGCTGTTGCCGGCACTGTGGGTGATGACTTCATACAGATCGTCGGGGTTCACGCCTTCGCGCAATCCCAGGGCCATGGCTTCAGCCGCAGCCGCAATGTGCACGCCAGCCAGCAACTGGTTGATGATCTTCACCTTGCTGCCTGCGCCCGCGCGATCACCCAGCCGATACACCTTGGCCGCCATGGCATCCAGCAAGTGCCCGGTACGGGCATAGGCCTCGGGCGTGGCTGCCGTCATCATGGTCATCTCGCCGCTGGCAGCGCGCGCGGCACCGCCTGAGATAGGCGCGTCCACGTAGTGCAGGCCCAGCGCTTGCAACTCGGCCTCCATGCGGATCGAGAACTGAGGGTCAACGGTGGAACACATCACGAAGGTGCTGCCTGGTTTCATGTGGGCCGCGCAGCCCGTGCCATCGCGCTGCGGCCCGAACAGCACATCTTCCG
>VEQI01000376.1 GCA_018883305.1 Limnohabitans sp.
GTCTTGCATGAAGTAGCGAACCTCTTGCAAAGTGCTCATCGGATTGACCGGCACCACCACGGCACCCACCGTCAAAATGGCATAAAAGCACACCACATATTGCGGACAGTTCTGGCTGATCAGCAGCACCCGGTCCCCGGGGTTGACGGCCATGCGCTGCTGAAGATAAGCGGCCACAGCCTGAACCCGCCGGTCCAGCTCTTCATAGCTGATGGAGGTGTCGGCAAAGATCAGCGCTGGTTTGTCTGGATAACGTGCTGCAGCCGTTTGCAAATAATGCGGCAACGTCACACGCGGCACACGCAGTGCATGTGGCACGCCCTTGGGCCACCAACGATGATGCGCCGGGGCGTCTGACAATGGGGCGGTGTGGGCCATGGATCAGAGGTTGCGGGAAATCAGTTCCTTCATCACTTCGCTGGTGCCGCCATAGATGCGGGTCACGCGTGAATCAACAAAGGCGCGGGCAATCGGGTAATCCATCATGTAGCCGTAGCCACCGTAGAGCTGCAGCAATTCATCGAGCGCGCGGCCCAACTCTTCAGTGCTGTGCAATTTGGCGATGGCTGCTTCCTCGATGGTGAGTTTGCGCCGCAGATGCTCGGCCAGGTATTGGTCCACCATCAGACGAACCGCCGTGGTGCGCGCCTTGATCTCGGCCAGCTTGAAGCGGGTGTTCTGAAAATCGATCAACGGCTTGCCAAACACCACGCGCTCCTTCACATAGCGCACGGTCTCGGCAAACATGGCCTCCATCTTGGCAGCCGCCCCCAGGGCAATGATGAAGCGCTCCTGGGCCAGTTCCTGCATCAAATAGCTGAAGCCCTTGTTTTCCTCACCCAGCAGGTGATCCACAGGCACGCGCACATCCTCGAAGAACAATTCCGCAGTATCTGCCGCCTCCTGGCCCATCTTCTCCAGTTTGCGTCCCTTGCAAAACCCTGGCGTTCCGTCCTCCACCATCAGCAGGGACACGCCCTTGGCCCCCAACTCGGGCTGGGTCTTGGCCACCACCACCACCAGGTCACAGTTCAACCCGTTGGAGATAAAGGTCTTGGCCCCGTTGATGACGTAGTGATCGCCCTCGCGACGAGCGGTGGTGCGAATGGCCTTGAGATCACTGCCGGCACCGGGCTCACTCATGGCCACGGCCAAGATGGATTCACCACGCGCACAGGCCGGCAGCCAGCGCTGCTTTTGTTCGGGCGTGCCCAGTCGGGCGATGTAGGGCGCCACCACATCCGAATGCAGGCCAAAGCCCAGGCCGCCCACACCACTGCGGGCAATCTCTTCCACAATCGCGGCCGAGTGGCCAAAATCTCCACCGCCCCCACCCCAGGCCGGGTCCAGCGCCGTGCACAGCAGACCTTCACGCCCGGCCTTGAGCCAGGTTTCGCGGTCAACCACACCATCGCGGTCCCACTGGGCCTGGCGTGGCAGACATTCGCGCGCCAGGAAGCGGCGCACGGTCTGACGCAACATTTCGTGGTCCTCACGGAACACGGTACGGGGAAAAGTGAGGATGCTGTCCATGACCATGCTCAGGGGCGACCACCGCCGCAGACCAACACCTGGCCGCTGACGTAATTGGATTCAGGGATGCAGAACATATACACCGCCCCGGCGGCTTCCTCGGGCGTGCCGCCACGCCCCAACGGGATGAGCGCCTCGGCGTTCTTCAGGATCTGCGGGTTCACACCCACCTTGATCTTCTGTCCCGCAATGTCGATCTTGGTGTCGGCCTCGGCTGAAGCTTCTGTCAAACGGGTCATGATGAGGCCAAAGGCCACGCTGTTGACGTTCACCTTGTATCGCCCCCACTCTTTGGCCAGCGCCTTGGTCAGTCCGTTGATGCCCGCCTTGGCCGCGGCATAGTTGGCCTGGCCCGCGTTGCCGTACACGCCCGAGGTGGACGAGATGTTGACCACCTTGCGATACACCGGCGTGCCGGCTTCAGCTTCACGCTTGGCGGCTTCACGAATGAAGTTGGAGGCAGCACGCAGGATGCGAAACGGCGCCGTCAGGTGCACCGCCAGCATGGCCTCCCATTGCTCATCGGACATTTTTTGCACCACGTTGTCCCAGGTGTAGCCCGCGTTGTTGACGATGATGTCCAGGCCTCCGTAGTGCTTCAACGCGGTTTCGACAAATCGTTCACCGAAATCGGCAGCGGCCACGCTGCCCACACACGCCACTGCTTGCCCGCCGCGTGATTGAATGGTCTGCACCGTGTCCAGGGCCGGTGCCTCGTCCAGGTCGTTGATCACCACGCGCGCGCCTTCGCTGGCGAGTTTCAGCGCAATTTCACGGCCGATCCCTCGGCCCGATCCGCTGACCAAGGCCACCTTGCCTTCCAGTTTTCGACTCATCTGTGTTCTCCTTGACACTCAACTCAACGCCACCACGGCTTCACCAGCCAGCTTGACCTGACCCTGCTCGTTGCGGGTGGAAATGGACAAGCGCACACGCCGCTCGCCCGCCACCTCGAACTTATCCGTCACTTCGCCTTCGCAGGTGATGCACTCGCCCACCTGGGTCATGGCGGCAAAACGCACATTCAAATCACGCAGTGCCGTTTGCGGCACCCAATGGGTCACCAGCCGACCCAACCAGGCCATGGACAGCATGCCATGCGCAATGACATCGGGCATGCCCGCTTGACGGGCAAAGTCGATGTCCACATGAATGGGGTTGTGGTCTCCGGATGCACCGCAGTAAAGCGCCAGGTTGAGGCGAGACAGCGGTGGCAACGCCAGATCGGGAATGCGGTCTCCCACTTGCAAGGCGTCAAAGGATGGAAGAGTGGAATTCATGCGGTCCTCCTCAAGCGTTGCGCAACACGGTCACGGCGCGCAGATCGGCCACGTGCTCGCCTCGCTGGTTGGTGATGCGAACCTTGCGCACCACGAACTCCAGGGCGCCACCCTTTTTGTCATAGATGTCCTCGATGCGCTGTTCGTAGCGCAGCACATCGCCCGCATAGGCCATGCGGTGATAGGTGAAGCCCTGCTCACCGTGCAACAGGCGTCGATAGTCCATGCCCAGCAAGTTGCGAATGGCAGCCGGATCGGGGGCATCCATTTCCAGGCAGAAGAAGAACGTGGGGGGCACGGGCAACCCGGGATGACCGGCAGCACGCGCGGCCGCTTCGTCGGTGTAGACCGGATCGGTCTGGCCTATGGCC
>VEQI01000377.1 GCA_018883305.1 Limnohabitans sp.
GGCCCAGCGTGTGCTGGTGCAGTTGTCGGACACGCCGTATCGGCAGGAGCAAGACATCTATGAGGCCGCGCGCCAAGTGGCTTGGGAGCGCTGGTTCACGCCCCGGCAAACCTTCAAGATCGAGATCACCGCGCAGCACAGCCCTCTGAAAAGTCTGAACTTTGCTGCTTTGCGCGTCAAGGATGCTGTGGCTGATCACTTTCGTGACCGGCGCGGTGAGCGCCCGAGTGTGGAAGTCAAGTTTCCCGATGTCCGTGTGTATGTTCACCTCACCGCCGAGCGCATGACCTTGGCGCTCGATACCTCCGGCGAGCCGTTGTTCAAGCGCGGCTGGCGCGTGGAGAAAGGTGACGCGCCGCTCAAGGAAACGCTGGCGGCGGCCATGCTGGCGGCCAGTGGCTGGAGCCAGTCACTCGATGGTCAACCCGCGGCGGTGGAGCGGGGTGTGCCGCTGTATGACCCGTGTTGCGGCAGCGGCACCATCGCGATTGAGGCGGCACAGATTGCCTGTCGGATGGCGCCGGGGTTGCAGCGTCGCTTCGCCTTTGAAAAATTGCTGCCATTTGACAAAGCGGACTGGGCCGCCTGTTTGCAACAGGCGCGTAGCCTGCAGTGTGCGCCGCGCGCCGAGGTCTATGGCAGTGATGTGGCGTTTCGAATGGTTGACTTTGCGCGGCATAACGCCGAACGGGCCGGTGTGGCGCAAGCCGTTCACCTGCGCGGCGGTGATGCGCTGCAACGGATGCCGCCGGGGGAAACACCCGGCTTTCTGATGGTCAACCCACCCTATGGTGAGCGTATCGATGTGGGCGGGGTGGCTCGCGCAGGCGGGCGCCAGCAGGCACAGATGGTGCGCATGGGCACGGCGCCAGGATCGACCGGTGGCGAGTCGGCGGGAGATTTTTTCCAGCAACTGGCCTCGCATTGGAAAAAGAACTTCCCGGGCTGGACGGCCTGGGTGCTCTCGCCAGACCCTCGCTTGCCAGGCCAGATGCGGCTGAAAGAGTCACGCCGCGTGCCCATGTGGAACGGCCCGATCGAATGCCGTCTGTTTCGCTTTGATCTGGTGGCTGGTCGGATGGCCTCATGAGCCTGGTGGTGCTGGACACCAACATCGTGCTGGACCTGTGGTGGTTCGAGGATGCGCGGGTAGAGCCTTTGCTGCAGGCCCTGCAAGCGCAACAGGTGCGTTGGCTGGCCACCGCGGTCATGCGTGACGAGTTGGCGCGCGTGCTCACCTATCCTCATCTCACGCGTCGCCCGCGCAGGCGAGAGCAAGATCCGCTGGCCGAGTTCGATCGCCATGCCACGCTGGTGGCCGCGGCATCGCGCGCGCCTTATGTCTGCAAGGACCCGGACGATCAGAAGTTCATCGACCTGGCGGTGGCACACACCGCCACACTGCTTAGCAAGGACGCCCAGGTGTTGGCCCTGACCCGGCGGCTGGACCGTCTGGGCGTGCAAGTGGCCAGCGTCTGGGGGAATGTCAGCCCCACGGCCAAGCCGGTTGTCTGATTGATGTCAGAATCCGCCCCAGGCAAGCCATGGCGCGTCCCGGCTGGGTCGGGCCGGGCTGCATTCACAAACTCGATCGACACACCATGTCCCGCTATCAGATCCAGGTGGAAGTCACCCCCACCTACCTGCCCCAGCAGTCATCGCCCGAAGAAGGGCTGTATGTGTTTGCCTACACCATTCAGATTCGCAACACGGGCACGGTGGCGTCGCAGTTGATTGCTCGGACCTGGCACATCAATGACGCCGAAGGCCTTCATGAAAAAGTGCGCGGCCTGGGCGTGGTGGGACGTCAGCCGCTGTTGCAGCCGGGAGAGCATTTTGAATACACCAGTGGCACGCGCCTGCGCACGCCCACCGGCACCATGCACGGCAGCTATTTCTTTGTGGCGGAAGACGGCGAGCGCTTTGATGTCGATATCCCCATGTTTGTGCTGGACGCGTTGAGTGGCCAGGACCGCAAACTCCACTGAGTGGGAAAGCCGATGGGTGAATTCGACCTGATCGCACGACACTTTCAGCGCCCGGCGCGCCGCGCGGTGCTGGGCGTGGGCGATGACTGCGCGTTGATTCAACCCTCGGCCGGGCAGCAGTTGGCCATCTCCACAGACATGCTGGTCGAAGGCCGTCATTTCCTGTCCACCGTGGACCCGGCACGGCTGGGTCACAAGGCGCTGGCGGTCAACCTGAGCGACCTGGCGGCTTGTGGCGCGCTGCCCCTGGCGTTCACGCTGTCCCTGGCCTTGCCACAGGCGGACAACACCTGGCTGGAGGGGTTTTCTCGCGGCCTGTTTGCCCTGGCCGATGCGCATGGTTGTGAGCTGATTGGTGGGGACACCACACAGGGGCCTTTGAACATCTCGATCACCGTGCTGGGCGAAGTGCCGCCCGAACAGGCCTTGCTACGCCATGCGGCGCAAGCCGGGGATGATCTGTATGTCAGTGGCACGGTGGGCGATGCGCGCCTGGCGCTGGAAGTTTTTCGCGGACACCTGAGTGTGGGGGGCGATGTGTTTGAGCGCGCACGCGCGCGCATGGAATTGCCGACCCCGCGTGTCGAGTTGGGGCAGGCCCTGCGCGGTGTGGCGCACGCCGCCATCGATGTCAGCGATGGTTTGCTGGGCGACTTGGGCCATGTGCTCAAGCGCTCCGGGGTGGGCGCGCAGGTTGACACGGGCTGGTTGCAAGGCAGTGCCGCGGTCTCGGCTGACCTGCTGACTTTGCCGTGGACTCGTCGACTGGACTTTGCCCTGGCCGGGGGAGACGACTACGAGTTGCTGTTCACCGCGCCCGTGCGTGAACGCGAGCGCATCCACGCCCTGGCCAGTGATGTGGCGGTGCCGGTGACCCGCATTGGACGCATCACGGCCGAGAGCGGCCTGCGCGTGCTCGATCCCCAGGGGCAGCCCATCAACCGACGATTTGCATCGTTCGATCATTTCAGCCCATGAACCCACGGGTGCAACAGTTTCTCAGCCATCCGGCCCATTGGGTGGCCATGGGGTTGGGCGCCGGCTTGAGCCCCAAGGCGCCCGGCACGGTGGGTACGTTGTGGGCCTGGGCCGCCTACGGGGTGTTGCAAACCTGGTTTGACACGGCACAGATGGGATGGGTCATCCTGCTGGCGCTGGGGGTGGGGTGGTGGGCCTGCACTGTCTCGGCC
>VEQI01000043.1 GCA_018883305.1 Limnohabitans sp.
GGGGAGGGGCGTCGGCACATCGGCGTTGACTTCATCAGGGGCGGTGTTGCCTGCGGATTGGAGTTGCAAGTAGCGCATGCGGTGCGCTTCATCGCCACCCAGGATGGAGGCTTCCGTCAGGGCCTTTCTCAAGTACAGGCCGACATCGTATTCATCGGTGTAGCCGATCGCCCCGTGCAACTGGATGGCCTCACGGCACACGCTCAAGGCCACGGTGGTGCAACGGGCCTTGATACGACTGGCTGAACTGGACAACGTCTCGGGGCTGAGGTCAGTCAAGCCGCCAGTGATGGCCGCTTGCGCCAGTTGCACCGCCAAGTAGTTGTCCACGGCCCGAAATTGAATGGCCTGATTGGAGGCCACGGTCTTGCCAAATTGCACCCGCGTCTTGGTGTAGGCCAGCGTCATCTCGTGGGCGGCTTCGGCCGCGCCCAGCAACACGTGGCCTTGCAGAATCCGCAACACGTCGTTGGCTTGCTCCAGGGCGGACAACACCATGGTGCCGTCCAGCAAGATGTCGTCGGGTGCCACTTTGACCTGCTGAAAGTGCAGATCGGCAAAGCGAGTGCCATCCACTTTCTTCTTGGGTGTGACGGACACACCAGGAGCATCGGCGGCCACCCAGCACAAGGCTTGACCGGCTTGGCTGCGTGCCAGCACCAACCAGCCCTGGACGCCTTCGGCCAGCACCCAGGATTTGTGGCCATCCAGCACACCTTGACCTGAAGAGGTGTCGAGCACGGTCTCCAGCGTGTGAGGCGCCAGTTCACCCGGACGTTCCTGCCAGGCCACACCACTGATCAGGTCTCCGCGCATGAGGGATTGCACAAGCGTATCCCGTCGCGCATGGGGCGGCAGCGACAACAGCAAATGAAGCGGGTGCAAGGCGCCGTGCAGGACGGGTTCCGTGACCGGATGTCTGCCAACTTCACGCAGCACCGTGCCCAGACAATCCAGGCCCAGTCCCAGTCCGCCCTGGGCTTGCGGCACCGTGATGGAGAACCAGCCCATCTGGGCCATGTCGCGCCACAGGGTTGGGTCCAGTCGCGGTCCGGCATAAGAGGCGCGCCAGCGGCTTAACGGTGAACGCTCGCTGAGCCAGACACGGGCGCTGTCGGCAAATGATTGAATCAACTCGGTATCGCTGGGCGTGAACATGCCGATCTCCTTCTGACAGGCTTCAACTGTACCCAAGCCCGCGCGGTGAACCTGCCCGGAAGTTGCAAGGCTGGTTTTCTGAATCTGCATGACTGGGCGGCCTAGAATGCCTCGGCATGTGCACGGCAGCCGCCTGGGCTTCACCGGCCAATGGGGGGGGACGTGTCATTCATGGGTATTTCTTTTGAATCGCTCAAGCAGACCAGCGCTGCGCTGTATGACCGCTCCTTGCGTGGCGTGCCTGCCGATGCGCAGCGGGCTCTGCAGTCCGCCTTGCAGACCGACCGCAGCGACACCGCTCGACACACGCTGCGCATCATGCTGCAAAGCGCGCAGGCGGCGCAAGATGCACAGCATTTCGTGTGTTCTGACGCCGGCGTCCCCGTGTATTTTGTCCGGGTAGGCACCCAGGCCCGTTTCGAGGGGAATGTGCGCGAGGCCATCACCCAGGGCTTTGCCGATCTGGTGGCGTCCATTCAGCCGCCTTTGTTGCCACACGTCACACACCCCTTGACGCTGGCACGGGGCTATGCCGGCAAGGGCATGCCCATCATCACCTTCGACCTGGTGGATGACTGCGATTATGTGGAGCTGATCTGCTCGCCCAAGGCGTTGGGGTCTGGGCGGTGGGCAGCATTGCAGATTTTCAGTTTCCCCGACCTGGCCACGATTGAAAAATTTGTGGTGGAAACGGTGATCACCGCCGGGGCCCAGATCTGCCCCCCAGCGGTGGTGGGTGTGGGCATTGGCGGCACCTTTGACTACGCCGCCAAGATGGCCAAAGAGGCTACCCTGAGGCCCGTGGGACAGCGTCATGAAGAACCGCTGGTGGCTGAGATGGAGCAGCGCCTGATGAGTGCCATCAACATGACAGGCTTTGGTCCCATGGGGACGGGTGGCGATAGCACAGCCATGGCCGTTCATGTGGACTACAACGCGGGGCACGGATTCACCCCGGTGGCCGTGGCTTTCAATTGCTGGATCAACCGTCGCACGCGGGCACGCCTGTACAACGACGGCCGCATCGACATGCTGGAGTGAACCATGTCCGCCAAGACACACCGCTTGCAATTCCCTTTGTCGGAAGCTGATGCCCGGCGCCTGCGTGCGGGCGATCAGGTGCTGCTGGACGGCGACATCGTCATCACGGCCGGCTTGCCCACCCACGAACGGATGGTGCAATGCCTGGATTCACACACGCCGTTGCCCATGGACTTGCATGAGGCCAGTGTGTTTCACCTGGGCAGTTACAGCCGCGAGGTGGCGGGCGGGCTGGAGGTGCTCTACATCAACCCCACCACCAGCACGCGTTTCAACCCTTTCATGCCGCGCCTGATCCGCCATTTCAACTGGCATGCCGTGGGCGGCAAGGGCGGGCTGGACCAGGCCAGTGCGCAGGCCATGCAAGAGGCGGGCTGCGTGTATCTGTCTTTTCTGGGCGGTGGTTGCACTTTGCTGTCGCAAGCGGTTCAGTCGGTGCTTCAAATGGGTTGGAGCGACTTGCTGGTGCATTACCGGCTGGTGCGTCTGCGCGTGCAGGGCCTGGGCCCGGCCACCGTGGGCATCGATGCCAGCGGCCGCAGTTTGTATGAGGAGCAGGTGCAATCGGCCCGTCAGCGGCTGGGTGACATCCTTGCTCACTTAGACCGCCAACGTCAATTGGGCGCCAACTCCGCCTGACGCATCAGTTGCACTGCTGGCAAACCACAGTTGTCAAGGCGGCAGGGTGCAAGCACAATGGTTGGCATGAAACGCCTTCACCTCCTTGCACTGCTGGCCTCGCTGGCATTCACGCCTTTTCTGAGTCATGCGCAAACCGCTGCGCCCGCTGGCGCATTTCCCAACAAGCCGGTGCGCATCATCGTGCCCTTTCCTGCGGGCGGATCCGCCGATTCCCTGGTGCGGGTGGTCAGCCCCAGTCTGACCAAGCGCTGGGGGCAGGCCGTGGTGGTGGAAAACCGGCCCGGTGGAGGGACGGTCATTGCCGGCGCACTGGCCGCCAAGGCCCCGGCTGATGGCTACACCTTGCTGCTCATCGCCAACAGTCTGGTGATCAACGCCAAGCTGCGTACCAACTTGCCCTATGA
The DNA here is from genome assembly GCA_018883305.1 of Limnohabitans sp. GTDB lineage: Bacteria > Pseudomonadota > Gammaproteobacteria > Burkholderiales > Burkholderiaceae_C > Limnohabitans. Next base: position 3,246 of record VEQI01000043.1, read on the forward strand.
CGGCCTGCGTGCCTTCGACCCGGTCGCCCTGCTGGTGAACTCACCGCAGGTCATCGCTGTCAACAGCGCCAGCCCGTACCGCACGTTGGCGGATTTGTTGCGTGAGGCCAAGGCCAAGCCAGGCGCCTTGTCCTACGCCACCGTGGGGCCCGCCACGACCCAGCACATCGCCGGAGAGGCTTTCAAGCGCCTCACAGGCACGGACTTCACCTACGCGGCTTTCACCGGTGGCGGCCTGGCCGCCAACGCGGTCATGGGCAATCACGTGACCATGGTGCTGACCAACCTGAACGAGATGGCGGCCATGCTGGAAGCCGGCAAGTTGCGGCCGTTGGCCGTCACCATGCGTGAGCGGCTGGACGTGTTGCCGCAGGTGCCCACCGTCATCGAACAAGGCTACAAGGACTACGAAGCCTTTGCCTGGTTTGGCCTGGCCGCGCCTGCGGGCACGCCCGCCGACGTGGTGAACAAACTGGCCGAGGACCTGCAGGCCGTTTTGAACGAGCCTGAGGTCAAGCAAAAACTGCTGGGCGCGGGCCTGTATCCGTCGTTCCAGGGGGCGCACGCGTTTGGCAATTACATCCAGCAGGAGTATCAGCGCTACAGCCGCGTGATCGACGAATCCAAAATCAAGCTGGACTGAAGGCGGTCAGCGGGTCATGGCGCCATACACCAGGTTCTGCACCTGCTCGCGGTAGTATTTGCGCAAATCACCGGGGGCGGCGGTGCCGACCACCACCACCAGTTTTTCCTTGGGGTCGGCGAAGAACTGTGTGCCATAGGCACCGTTCCAGGAGAATTCGCCAGGGTTGCCCGGCACGGCAGACAACCCGTGGGTGGTGCGGACCGCCACGCCCAGCCCGAAGCCGAAGCCTTCACGGTGTCCTTCCACCACGCCCACGCGGTTGACGATTTGAGGGCCCAGGTGGTTGGCGGTCATGTGCTGCACCCATTGCGCGCTCAGGATGCGCTGACCGTCCAGCGTGCCGCCATTGAGCAGCATCTGACCAAAGCGCAGGTAGTCACCCACCGTGCCCATGGCACAGGCGCCGCCACAATCAAATTGGGTCTGCTTCTCGATGATGGGGATGGATTGGGGCTTGCCGTCCAGCGGGTTGTTGGCAAAGGCATGCGCGGCACGCGTCTTGAATGACTCGGTCAGTTCAAAGCCGGTGTTCTTCATCTGGAGTGGACGCCACACCTTGTCTTGCAAATACGCGCCAAGACGTTTGCCACTGACTTTCTCCACCACGGCGCCCAGGACGTCGGTGGAGAAGCTGTACTCAAACACCGTTCCCGGCTGGTGGGCCAGCGGCAGTTGCGTCAACGTCTGGATGAAGGCCTGGGTGTCGCCTTCATAGGGGGGCTGTGTGCCATGCGGGTAGTGCTTGGCAATCGGGTGGTCGCCTCGTCCCCCATAGGTGAGGCCAGAGGTATGACGGAACAGGTCATGAATGAAGATGGGGCGCGTGGGGTCTACCAGCTTGAGCGTGCCATCCGGCTGTGCCACGCCCACCTTCATGCTGGCAAAGCCGGGAAACACTTCAGCCACAGGGGTGCGTAACGGCAAGCGACCGTCCTCGGTCAGTTGCAGAGCGGCTACGCTGGTGAAAATCTTGGTCATGGAGGCCAGTGCGAACACGCTGTCCACCGTCATGGGCGCGCCCGTGGCCGGGTCGCGTTGACCATAGGCCTTGTAGTGCACCAGCTTGCCATCTCGGGCAATCGCCACCACGGCACCAGGCACGCGCTTGGCATTGATTTCACGCGCAAAAAATTGATCCAACCGTTGCAGCCCTTCGGCGGAAAAACCGGTTTGCTGCGGCGTTCCCGTCGGCAGAGGTGTGGCTGCCTGTGCCATGCTCACGAGCGCGCTGAACATCGCTGCGGCCCATGCCGTGAAACGTGGAAGACGGGTGGATGACGCCAATGGTTTCATGAAAACAATCCTGAAATGGTTGAACCGTTTTTGTATGCGAGAACCGGTGCTGCCGCAATAGGGAGTCGCCTTGGGTGGTGTCCCGCACGAGATCTACAATGACTCATGATTCGCACACGCTCTTTATGCCTGCTGGCCCTGATGGCAATGTCGCCGCTGACATCCGGCCTGGCATTGGCTCAATCCAACTATCCTTCCAAACCCATTCGTCTGGTGGTGCCCTATGCCGCCGGTGGCGGCATTGACGCCATTGCGCGGGTGGTGGCTCAGGACATGGCGGAAGGTCTGGGGCAGGCCATCACGGTGGACAACAAGGCCGGTGCAGGCGGCATGATTGGTGCAGAACTGGTGGCGCGTGCGCAACCGGATGGTTACACCGTGCTCTTTGCCGGCAATCCTGAACTCACCATCAACCCCAGCCTGACAGGCAGCACGCGTTACAACGTGCAGAAAGATTTCACGCCGCTCATGGTGGTGGCTGAATCGCCCAATGTGCTGGTGGCCCATCCGGGGCTCAAGGCCAGCTTGCGTGACATCGTGCAGGGCATGGACCGCGGGGACGGCACGCTGTCCATCGGTACGCCCGGGCAGGGCACGCCGCAGCATCTCACGGTGGAAGTCCTCAAGAGTTTGAGCAAGGCCCAATGGGTGCATGTGCCCTACAAAGGTGCTGCGCCTGCTATTGTGGATGCGTTGGGTGGACAGACACGCCTGGTGTTGACTGGGGCGCCGCCCTTGCTGCCCCACATCCGAAGCGGCAAGCTCAAGGCCCTGGCGGTCATGCAGCCCAAGCGCAGCGCCCTGGTGCCCGATGTGCCCACTTTTGAGGAAGCCAGCGGACTCAAGGGACTGGAGTCTTACAGCACCTGGTATGGCGTGCTGGTGCCAGCAGCCACACCGTCTGCGGTGGTGGAGGTGTTGCAGAAATCGCTGGCCACCTCGTTGACCAAACCCGAGTTGCGGCAGAAGTTGCAGGAACTGGGCACGGAGGTGGTGGCGCAACCCGGCAAGCTCTTTGCTGAACGCATCCGTCTGGAGAGCCAGCGTTATGACGACGTGATCCGTCGCTTCAACCTCAAAGCCGAATAACTTTCACGGAGCCCTGCGGGGCCTGGTCCATGTCACGCAATGTCATCGTGATCATGTCGGATGAGCATGATCCTCGTTACAGCGGTTGCCACGGCAGCACGCTGGTCAAAACCCCTCACATTGACCGTCTGGCCGCGCGCGGCGTTCGATTCAACAGCGCCTACACGCCGTGTCCCATCTGCGTGCCGGCTCGCGCGGCCTTTGCCACCGGCATGCGGGTGCATCAGGCACGGCTGTGGGACAACGCGTTGCCGTACCATGGCCAGTTCCGCAGCTGGGGCCACGTGTTGCAAGACCATGGTATTGCCGTGGAGAGCATCGGCAAACTGCATTACCGTGAAACCGGTGATCCTGTCGGCTTTGATGTGGAGCACATCCCCATGCATGTGGTGGGCGGGCATGGCATGGTGTGGGGCTCTATACGCGATCCGTACCTGCGCCGTTTTCAGCAGCAGCGGATGCTGGGCGACAAGATCGGTCCGGGCGAGTCGTCTTACACCCAATACGACGCCGAGGTCACCCGCCTGGCCGTGCAGTGGCTGCAACAGCGCTGCAAACAGCAGCCGGATGCGCCCTTTGTGCTGTACATCGGCTTTGTGGCACCACACTTTCCCCTGATTGCGCCGCCACGCTTTTACGACATGTACCGCGACGTGCCTGTGCCGCCGGTCAAGCTGCATCCGCGTGACGGGAATCCCCGTCACCCCTGGGTACAGGCCTACGCCGACTTTGAACTCACCGAAGAAAGCTTTCACAGCCCCGAGGAGCGGGAGCGTGCTTTCCGAGCGTACTATGGGCTGTGCAGCTATCTGGATGACAACATCGGTCAGGTGTTGCAGGCCCTGGCCGCCAGTGGTCTGGAAGACAACACTACCGTCATCTACACCGCTGACCACGGCGACAACCTGGGCGCACGCGGTGTGTGGGGCAAGACCACGCTCTATGAAGAGTCTGCGCGTGTGCCCATGATCATGGCCGGACCGGACATCACACCCGGTGTGTGCGACACCCCGGTGGATCTGCTGGATCTGTTCCCCACCATCTTGTCATCGGTGGGGGTGGACCCCGCGCCCGAAATGATCCAGCGACCAGGACAGTCGCTCAAGGCGATTGCCGCTCAGCCGTATCAGGCTGAGCGAGTGGTGTTCAGCGAGTACCACGCAGCGGGCAGCAACACCGCCGGCTACATGCTGCGACAAGGCCGTTTCAAGTTCCACTATTACGTGCGGCACCAACCCGAGTTGTTTGATCTGCAAGACGATCCGCAAGAACTCGTGAATCTGGCCGCGCAACCTGCTTACGCCACGGTGGTGGCCCAATTTGAATCGCAGTTGCGCAACATCTGTGATCCCGAAGCCATGGATGTGTTGGCCAAACAAGACCAGCAGGCCATGATCGATCGCTGGGGTGGGGTGCAGGCTGCGGCGTCCATGGGTGCCGCGGGCGCCACACCATCCCCTTTGAAGAAGTCCTGACATCAAGGAGAGACACCATGACGGTATTTGACGCTGCACGCACCGTGGACGCTGATCGTCGACGGGTACTGACCACGTTGGGTGCATTGACCACGGTCAGTGTGACCCCCATGGCCTGGGCACAGGGCAGCCCACGTTTCCCCACCAAACCCGTCACCATCGTGGTGCCGTATTCGGCGGGTGGAGGCACCGACATCGTGGGTCGTCAACTGGCGCAACAACTTGCCGAGTTGTGGGGGCAGTCGGTGGTGGTGGACAACCGTTCGGGCGCCAACGGCGCCATCGGTTCCCAATATGTGGCCAAGTCAGCGCCCGACGGTTACACCCTGTTGATGGTGGTGGGCTCACATGCCATCAACCCGGTGCTGATGAAAAACCTGCCCTATGACACCATGAAGGCGTTCACGCCGGTGACCAACATCGCTACCTCGCCGCTGGTGCTGGTGGTGGCGGCCAATGGCCCGTACAAGAAGCTGCCTGATTTTCTGGACGCCGCGCGCCGTGAGGAGTTGGCCTACGGTTACTCCGAAGGGCAGACCCGCCTGACCGGGGAGCTGATCCGTCAGGCTGGCAAACTCAAAATGACGGGTGTGCCATACAAGGGTGGGGCGCCCATCATGGTGGACATCATCGGGGGGCATCTGCCTTCGGGGGTGACCAGCGTGTTGACGGCTTTGCCGCATGTGCAGTCGGGCAAGTTGCGGGTGATTGGCGTGGCCGCAGACAAGCGCACCAGCATTTTCCCCGAGGCCATGACCTTTCAGGAAGCCGGGCTCACGGGCGTGGAGTCACATAGCTGGTATGGCCTGTTTGGACCTGCCGGCATGCCCGACGACGTGGTCAACCGGATTCTGCAAGATCTGCGCAAAGTCACGTCTGAACCTGCGGTGGCGCGTCAGCTCAATGATCAGGGGGCCGACATTGTGCTCACGCCGCCAGCACAGTTCCGCCGTTTTCTGGAAGTGGAAAATCAAAAGTGGGCGCAAGTGGCCCAGCGCGGCGGCATTCAGGCCGAGTGAGCTGCTAGTCCCTTGGTTGACCCGCGATGCGGGTAATTACCAGTGCATGAAGATATTTTTATGCACAAAAATATCTTCATGCAATCCATGCGTGAAGCCACTGCTGAATCCGCCGTCACCCTCACTGAACAAGCGGTGATGCGTCTGCGTCGTGATGTCACGCTCGGCGTCTTTGAGCCTGGCAAAAAACTCAAGCTCGATGAGTTGCAGGCGCTTTATGGTTATTCCAGCAGCCCCTTGCGTGAGGCCCTCAGCAAGCTGAGCCAGGAGGGGCTGATCCGCGCCGATGAACGCAAGGGTTTTCGGGTGGCGGACATCTCCAGGACCGACCTGGAGGACATCACCCGCATGCGACTGATGCTGGATGTGCAGGCGCTGCAAAGCGCCATGCGTTGTGGCGACGACGAGTGGGAAGCCGCCATCGTGGCGGCGCACTACAAGCTGGACAAGCTGGAGCGCAGTCTGCCGGAAGGCCCGGTGGTGCTGGACGAGGGATGGTCTGAGGCTCACCAGGAATTTCACCTGGCCTTGCTGGCAGCCTGTGATTCTCCGCGCCTGCTGCAATGGTGTGCGCATTTGTTCGACCAGGCCGAGCGCTATCGCCAGTTCTCGGCGCGTCATCGCAAGACCAACCGTCGCAAATCCAGCGAGCACAAGCGCTTGATGGACGCTGTCGTTCGCCGTGACTTGGCCACCGCCAGTGAGTTGCTCTCGGAACATATCGCCAGTACGCAGCGCAATGTGCTGTTGGCATTGAGTCTTTGAAGTTGTTTTGATTTTTTGGGAGTCCACATGAAACTGTTGTCATTTTTGAATCAAGGCCGTGAAACCTGGGGTGCTGTCGTGGGTGACGGCGTTGTTGATCTGGGTCGACGTCTGCCGCAATACGCCACCCTGGCGGATTACATCGGCAGCGGGGCCTACCTCAACGCCGCCAAGGATGTGCAAGGCCTGAGTGCCGATGCCAAGCTGGACGCCATCACCTACCTGCCAGTCATCCCGCGCCCCGAGAAAATCATCTGCGCCGTGCGCAACTACATGGACCACCACCAGGAAGTGCTGGCCGCGGGCATGCATCGCGAGTTGTCCGAAGAGCCGCCCATCTTCCTGCGGGTATGGCGCTCCCAGACGGCGCACAACCAACCCATCGTGCGACCCCGCGTGTCCGAGTCACTGGACTGGGAAGGCGAGCTGGCCGTCATCATTGGCGAGGGTGGGCGCAACATTGCCGAAGCCGATGCCTTCAAGCACGTGGCTGGCTACTCCATCTACAACGACGGCAGCGTGCGTGAGTGGCAGTTCCACGCCAAGCAGATTGCCTCGGGCAAGAACTTTGAATCCACTGGCGGTTTCGGCCCCTGGATGGTCACCGCTGATGAAATTGCGCCCAACCGTCAGCTCAAGCTGGAGACGCGCCTGAACGGCAAGGTGGAGCAGTCCAGCCATACCGGTCACATGATCTTCAGCATTGCCCGCTTGATCAGCTACGCATCCACCATCTTCACACTGACCCCGGGCGATGTCATTGCCACCGGCACGCCGGCCGGTGTGGGCTGGAGCCGCAAGCCGCCGCTGTTCATGAAGCACGGCGATGTGTGCGAAGTGGAAATCGAAGGCATTGGCGTCTTGCGCAACCCCATCGTGGATCAGGCCTGATCCCTTGCGACTCATGAGCCCGTCTAGCAAGCCCATCCCACGAGGTGGGCGCCTGCGGCAACATTTTTGAGAGGAGACATCATGCAACGTCGACATCTGCTGGCAGCGGCGGGTTGCCAAGCCCTGGCCACCCTGTCAGGGCCCGTGCGGGCGCAGACCTACCCGGAGCGCGCCATCAAGATCCTTCAAGGCTTTGCGCCGGGTGGGAATGCGGACAACATTGCCCGCACCGTCGGGATTGAAATGGCCAAAGGCCTGGGACAGTCCTTGGTGGTGGAGGCCCAGACGGGCGCGGGTGGCACTATTGCCTCGGCGGCGGTGGCACGCGCCAAGCCTGATGGCTACACCTTGCTGCTGGCCACGGGCGGTCATGCGGTGGCCGGTGCGTTGTATGGCAATCTGCCCTACAAGACAGTGGCCGATTTCGAGATGATCTCGACCATCACCTATTTCCCGTTTCTCATCGTGACCTCTGCGGAGTCCCGATTCAAGACCTGCGCGGACTTGCTGACGGCGGCGCAAAAAGATCCGCAAGCCTTGAGCTATGGCACGGCTGGCATTGGTTCCACCCATCACCTGGCCGGTGAGTTGCTGGCCAAGATGGCCAAGGTGAACTTGCTGCACGTGCCTTACCGTGGCGACGCGGCGTCCATCACCGCCATGCTGGCCAACGATGTGAGCTTCATCATTGCACCGCCCACGGCCGTGATGTCCAACATCAAGGCCGGCAAGCTCAGAGCCCTGGCCACCACAGGTCCGCAGCGCTGGTCGGGTCTGCCCGATTTGCCCAGCGTGGCCGAGCAGGGGGTGGCCGGTTACGACGTGCGTTCCTGGGCTGGCTTGTTGGCACCGGCGGGTACACCCCGCGCCATCGTGGACCGTTTGAACCAAGAGGTGCTCAAAGCCTTGCAGGTCAGCGCAGTCAGAAGCCGCCTGGAAGAAATGGGGGGCGAAGCCAAAGGCAGCACGCCCGAAGACATGAAAGCCATGGTCAGCGCTGAACTCCAGAAGTGGACACAAGTGGTGGCCGATGCCAAGATTCCCAAGCAATAAGAAAGTGTTCCATGAGTTTGATCCAGATTCGCAAGCGCAGCCTGACCGTTGAAACCCTCTTCCATGAAGGCGGCCCGGTGGCCGAGGTACCGCTGAAGCTGGCCAGCGCCTGTGCCGTCATCGCGAATCCATACGCTGGGCGTTATGAGCCCGACCTCATGCCCTTCATGGCGGAGTTGCGTTCGCTGGGAACTTTGCTGGCGCAGGAACTGGTGGACACCTTGGGGAAAGACAAGGTGGAGGTCTACAGCAAGGCAGCCATCGTGGGCGTCAACGGTGAGCTGGAGCACGCGGCGGTCTGGCATGAGGCTGGTGGCTGGGCCATGCGTGCCGTGCTGGGTGAGCCCAAGGCCATGGTGCCCGCCAACAAGGCCGTGGCGGCAACGGGCTATCGACTCATGGTGCCCTTGCACTACATTCACGCCAGCTATGTGCGCAGCCACTACAACAGTGTGGAGATCGGCATCCAGGATGCGCCACGTCCCAACGAAATTCTGTTTGCACTGGTAATGGGCACGGGTGGCCGAGTGCATTCGCGTCTGGGTGGTCTCACCAAGGACAAGGTGTCGGTCAACGACGGCCAGCGCTGACATGCGTGCCATCCAGTTATTTGAAACCGGTGGTCCCGAGGTCTTGACCGAGGTGGACGTGCCCACGCCCGAGGCGGGCGCAGGCGAAGTCCGGGTCAAGGCCGAAGCCATCGGGATTGGTCGCCCGGATGTGCTGGTGCGCAAGGGCGTCTACAAATGGATGCCGCCCCTGCCCACCATTCCTGGCAGCGAACTGGTGGGCATCGTGGATCAGATCGGGGCGGGCGCGCCTGCAGATTTGAAGGGGCGCCGCGTGCTGGTCAGCGCGCGTGAGCTGGCGATCCGGGGGGGCTGCTATGTCGAGTACATCTGTGTGCCCGCCACGGCTGTCTATGTGTTGCCTGAATCCATTGCCGCCATCGATGCGGCCAGTCTGCCCAATCTTCAGTTGGTGAATGCCATGTGGACTAGCAATGGCGATCGTCCGGTGCAGGCCATGCTGGTCACCGGGGTGAGCGGCGGTGTGGGTGCCACGATGACCGCGTTTGCACGGATGAAGGGCGTACGTGTCATTGGCTCCACCTCCACCCCTGAAAAAGCCGAAATCGCGCGGGCGCAGGGTGTGTCTTGCGTGCTTCAGGGCCCCGCTTTGTCCTGGCCCGATCAAGTGATGCAGGCCACGCAGGGTCGTGGTGTGGATCTGGCCTTCGATCAATTGGGTGGGGACGCCTTGATCGGCGCACTGCGCAGCCTGGCCCCCATGGGCATGGCGGTGTCATTCAACGTGGTCACGGGCATGCCCTCAGAGGATGTGTTCAAGGAAATGCGTGCATTGCTGGGACGCAGCCTGGCCTTGCGCGTGTTCTCCATGCACACCTTTGATGAAGATGCCAGCGTGCGGCGCGCGCTGATGCATCAAGCCATTGAACAAATGGCCAGTGGTCAGGTCCAGGCGCCACCAGCGCAGGTCTTGTCCCTGTCTCAGATTCAACAGGCCCATGCCTTGCTGGATGCCGGCGCCAGCCGGGGCAAGCTGGTCATCCAACTGTGAAGGAGTTTTCATGACTGCATCGTTCTCGCCGCGTCTGGCACACGTGGGTGTCTCGTGTTTTGACATCGACAAGATGATCGATTTCTACACCAGCGTGTTCAACCTGACACTCACCGACAAGGGCCCAGGCAACACCTTCCCCTACATGCTGGCTTTTCTCAGTGCCAATCCCAGCCAGCACCATCAACTGGCCCTGGCACAGAGCCGGCCTGCCGGTGCGCCCAGCACGGTGATGCAGCTCTCGTTCAAGGTGGATACGCTGGATGAGGTGCGCGAGGCCAAGCGTCGCGCGCTGGCCAAGGGCGCCACCCGCATGCGAGGCCTCAACCACGGCAACGCCATCTCCATCTACTTCATGGACCCGGAGGAAAACACGGTGGAGGTGTATCTGGATACACCCTGGTATGTGTCCCAGCCGCACGGCGATCCGCTGGACCTGGACAAACCGGATCAAGTGATCTGGGATGAGACAGAGGCCATCGTGCGTGCCGACCCCACCTTCAAGCCGGTGGAGACCTGGTCCAAGGACGTGTTTGGTTGATCCGTTACAGGTGCAAAGACACCGGCTCAGCGACCTGATTTGAGGCGCTGGGTCATCAGCCGCTCCAATCGATCCAGTCTGTCCTCCACACTGGCGTGTCTGGCGTGGGTGATGCCATTCAGAATGGCCTGCGTGAAACGGTCCGCCGTGGCATCCACATCCGTCTTGCGTCGGCTGAACAGCATGGGCCACAGCAAGTGCTCCAACCCGCCATACACCTGCGCGCGCAACAGTTCGAAGTCCGTGTCAGCTTGCACCTCGCCAC
>VEQI01000378.1 GCA_018883305.1 Limnohabitans sp.
ATGTCATGGTGGATGCCATGGTCAAAGCCAACTCGTCGGAGCCGGCCAAATACCTGCCGCTGCTGGCCAAGACCAGTGGTTACAAGGGCGTGACCGGCACCATCGGGTTCGACGAAAAGGGCGACATCAAGAACGGTGCGCTGACCCTGTTTACCTATAAAGGCGGCAAGCGCGACGTCATTTCCGTGGTGCGTTAAAGGTCTGGGTCCGTCACCGCACGGATCCAGATGACGAGCCAACCTAGGATGGCGCTCACCCCGTGCCTTGGCATCCGGCCAGGGGCGGGGTTTCTTTTTTGAGGAGCTCCTCCATGTCTCTCGCTTCCCTATGTCATCGCGAAATTATTTGCGTGGCTGGACAGGCCTCGGTGCGCAAAGCCGCTGAGATCATGCGCAAACACCATGTTGGCGCATTGGCCGTCACAGATCCTCAGGATGCTGCCCATGTGGTGGGTGTGCTGACGGACCGTGACATCGTGGTGGAGGTGCTTGCCCAGGGCGCCTCGGCGGATGAACGCAGCAGTGCCAGTGCTTGTCATCCCCAGTTGATCGGCGTGCCGGTGACCTCTACCCGGCATGATGCCATTGCCCACATGCTCAAGCATGGCGTGCGGCGCTTGCTGGTGGCCAATGCGGACGGCAGCTTGTGTGGCCTGATCTCGATGGACGATCTGATCGAAGCCATGGCGGACGAGCTGGGTGATCTGGCGCGCACGCTGCGGGTGAATGTGAACAATGAAGACGCTCGCACAGCGCAGCGTGACAAGCCGAGCGTGCAACCAACCCTGTATCTGGTTCGCAACGAGCCCTGAGGCATCTCACAGATTTTCCAGGCCTGCCCCTGCGGTGGGCTGCGGCTGCGCCGCACGGGGCAGGGTGACGATCACGCAATCCGTCATCAATACCAGGCTCGCAATCGAGGCGGCGTTTTGCAAGGCCAGGCGGGTGACCTTGACCGGATCAATCACGCCCGCTTTCATGAGGTCGCCATAGACATTCCTGGCGGCGTTATACCCAAAACCGGCATCCTGACAAGCATCCACGTGATGCAACACCACCGAGGGCTCCACGCCGGCATTGCCCACTATACGCCGCAGGGGTTCCTCCAATGCGCGCGCCACGAGCTGTATGCCCGAGGACTCATCCAGGTTGTCGCCTTGATGCTTGCGCAAGACCTGACGTGCTCGAAGCAGTGCCACGCCGCCGCCGGGCACAATGCCTTCCTCCACGGCGGCGCGAGTGGCGTGCAAAGCATCCTCCACACGGATCTTGCGCTCTTTGAGCTCTGTCTCGGTGGCGGCCCCCACTTTGATCAGGGCCACACCGCCTGACAGCTTGGCGATGCGCTCATCCAGTTTCTCTCGGTCGTAATCGGTACTGATCGTCTCGCGCTCACGTCGTAGGCTGGACAAGCGCTGGGCGATGGCGTTGGCATCGCCCTGACCACCAATGAGGGTGGTATTTTCTTTGGTCACTTCAATGCGTTTGACCCGACCCAGCTCATTGAGGGTCACCTTGTTCACGCTCTTGCCAATCAGGTTGCTCACCACCGTGCCCCCGGTCAGCACGGCCATGTCGGCCAGTTGCTGCTTTCGCATGTCGCCAAACCCCGGTGCCTTGACCGCGCAAAGTTTCAGCGCACCGCGCAGCGTGTTGATCACCAAAGCGGCCAACACCTCAGTATCAAGGTCTTCTGCAATGATCACCAGGGGTCGCCCCGTCTTGACCACTTCTTCCAGCAAGGGCAACAACTCGTTCAGCGTGGTCAGCTTGTCCTCGCAAAGCAGAACCCAGGCATCTTCCAGCACCACGGCTTGTCGATCAGCGCGGTTGATGAAGTAGGGGGACAGAAAACCTCGGTCAAACTGCAAGCCCTCCACCACATCCAGCACACTGACCAGGCCGGAACCGTCCTCAATGGCAATGGCGCCTTCGCGGCCCACCTGCTCGATGGCTTGGGCCAACAATGCGCCAATGGAGGGGTCGTTGTTGGCCGAGATGCTGGCCACATGGGCAATGTCCTGGCTGGTGGCGCACGGCTGAGCCATGCGCTTGAGCTCTTCCACCACCCAGCCGATCGCTTTGTCGATCCCGCGTTTGAGATCCACGGGATTCATGCCTCCGGCCAAATACCGCAAACCTTCCTGGATCATCATGTGTCCCAGCACGGTCGCCGTGGTGGTGCCGTCGCCAGCCATCTCGCTGGTGCGCACGGCCACCTCGCGCAGCAACTGAGCGCCGATGTTCTCAAAGCGGTCTTCCAGTTCCACCGATTTGGCCACCAGTACGCCCGAGTTGACGATTTGAGGGGGGCCGAAATCTCGCTCCAGGATCACCGTTCGGCCACGCGGACCCAGTGTCACCTTGACCGCTTCGGCCAGGGTGTCAATGCCACGGCGGATGCGTAGACGTGCATCATCATGAAAGGTCAGTTGCTTGGCACTCATGAGGGGGCTCCGGTGTCGAGGGACAATCTGATTGGAGGCAACGGATCACTTCAGCGTCAGAGACGGTGGGGAAATGCCGGTAGTGATGCCCGATGGCTTGCAGATGCGGTGGCTGTTCCAGACAGATCAGTTCATCAACCAGTGGTTGAATGCGAATCGCCGCTTCCGGTGAAGCCACCGGCACGGCGCAAATCAGCTTTTGCGGCTGATGGCGCCGCACGTCATGGAGCGCTGCCATCATGGTGGCACCGGTGGCCAATCCGTCATCCACCACAATGACAATGCGGCCGTGCAAGTCAACAGGGCCACGTGTGGGGGTGTACTGAGCGCGTCGGCGGCGCATCAGATCAAGTTGACGCAGTTTCTCCACATCCATCTCGTCTGCATCACGCATCACCGTGTCGGCAAACGGGGTGTAGTACGTCCAACCAGATTCATTCACCGAGCCGATGGCGTATTCAGGCAGCAGGGGATGCGCCAGTTTGCGCGCCATCAATACATCCACCTCGCCGCTCAATGCCTGAGCGATGGTCCTTGCCATGGGGACGCCGCCGCGCGGAATGCCCAGCACCAATGGATTCAAACCGCGATAGGCGCTCAGCCTGGCGATGAGTTGGGTGGCGGCATCCTGGCGATCCTGGAACATGTGGCCAAGTATCGGCAGTCCTCACGCCTGGGTCTGTGTACCAGGGCACGCAC
>VEQI01000044.1 GCA_018883305.1 Limnohabitans sp.
GCAATGTGCTGGACCCGGTGGACCTGATCGATGGCATTGAGCTGGCACCCTTGCTGGACAAGCGCACCACCGGCCTGCGCAAGCCCGAGACGGCGCCGCAAGTGCGCAAGAACACCCAAAAAGAATTTCCCGAAGGCATTCCAGCCTACGGTGCAGACGCGCTGCGTTTCACCTTCTCGGCCCTGGCCACCTTGGGGCGCAGCATCAACTTCGACAGCAAGCGCTGCGAGGGCTACCGCAACTTCTGCAACAAGCTGTGGAACGCCACCCGCTTTGTGCTGATGAACTGCGAAGGCCATGACTGCGGCCTGATGGAGCACACCAAGGCTGACTGCGCCGTGGGCGGCAAGGCGCACGGTTACATGCGCTTCAGCCAGGCGGATCGCTGGATCACCTCACAACTGCAACGCGTCGAGGCCGACGTTGAACAAGGTTTTGCCGACTACCGACTCGACCAAGTGGCGCAAGCCATTTACGAATTTGTCTGGAACGAGTTCTGCGACTGGTACCTGGAAATTGCCAAGGTGCAAATCCAGACGGGTGATGAAGCCACCCAGCGCGCCACACGCCGCACGTTGATCCGCACACTGGAGACGATCCTGCGCCTCGCGCACCCGGTCATTCCGTTCATCACCGAGGCGCTTTGGCAACACGTGTCGCTGGTGGCAGGTCGTCGCAGCGATGACAAGGGGCCGGCCTCTGTGGCCGTGGCACCCTATCCCATCAGCCAGCCCGAGCGCATCGACCCCCAGGCCGAAGCCCATGTGGCTCGGCTCAAGGCGCTGGTGGATGCTTGCCGCAACTTGCGTGGCGAAATGGGCGTCTCACCCGCACAGCGTTTGCCGCTGTACGCCGTGGCGGCCAACGCTGCACAGGCTGACTTCATGCGCGAACAAGCCCCGGTGTTGCAAGCCCTGGCCAAGCTGAGCGAAGTGCGCGTCTTTGATGACGAAGCCAGCTGGAGCGCCGCCGCGCAAGCCGCCCCTGTGGCGGTGGTGGGCGAGGTCCGTGTGTGTCTGTTCATGCAGGTGGACGTGGCCGCCGAAAAAGTCCGCCTTGGAAAAGAAGTCACCAGGCTGCAAGGCGAAATCGCCAAGGCTCAGGGCAAGCTGTCCAACGAAGCCTTCGTGGCCAAGGCGCCGGCGGCCGTGCTGGAACAAGAACGCAAGCGCCTGGCCGACTTCAGCGCCACGTTGGCCAAGGTGCAAGAGCAGTTGGCACGATTGGGTTGAGGAACATCATGATTGCCCCCGTCTCAAAAGCCGTTTTCCCCGTTGCAGGGCTCGGCACCCGCTTTCTGCCCGCCACCAAGGCGCAGCCCAAAGAAATGCTGCCCGTGGTGGACAAGCCTCTCATCCAGTACGCGGTGGAAGAAGCCTACGAGGCGGGCATTCGCCACATGATTTTCGTGACAGGACGCAACAAGCGCGCCATCGAAGATCATTTCGATACCGCCTACGAACTCGAGACCGAGCTGGAAAGCGCAGGCAAACAGGCCTTGCTGGACATGGTGCGCAGTGTGCAGCCGGCCGACATGCTTTGCTCGTACGTGCGCCAGCCGCGTGCGCTTGGCTTGGGTCATGCCGTGCTGTGTGCCGAGCATCTGGTGGGACATGAGCCCTTTGCCGTGTTGCTGGCCGATGACCTGATGACGGGTCCCGCCGGTGGTCCGGGCGTGCTGCGTCAAATGGTGGATGTGTTCGAGCGCACCGGTGGCTCGGTGTTGGCCGTTCAAGAGGTGCCCTTGGAACAGGTGCATCGATACGGCATCGTGGCGGGCACCCGCTTGCCAGATGGCCTCACCGACGTGCACCAAATGGTCGAGAAACCTCCCGCCGCACAAGCGCCTTCACGCCTGGCTGTGGCCGGCCGCTATGTGCTGACACCCGGCGTGTTTGATCGCATCCGCCAGGGCGGCCGTGGTGCAGGTGGAGAGATCCAGCTCACCGATGGCATTGCCGGTCTGATCGGTACCGAGAAAATCTATGCCTACCCCTATCAGGGCAAGCGTTACGACTGCGGCAGCAAGCTGGGCTTTTTACAGGCCACCGTGGAACTGGCCCTGCACCACCCGGAAGTGGGCGCGGAGTTCAAGGCCTACATGGCCCAGCGAAGCTGAGTGCAAGTCCGGTATGTGCACCGGTTGCAGAAGCACTGGCGACGTTCAACGACGCTTGAGCACGTGGATGAATTCGTTGCCCTGGGTCAGCTGTTCGACCAGCTCGTTGCCTGTCTGTTTGGCAAACGCCGCAAAGTCGCGCATCGAGCCTGCGTCGGTGGCCACCACGCGCAGCAACTGACCGCTTTGCATGGCGGTGAGCGCCTTCTTGGCCTTGAGAATGGGCAGCGGGCAGTTCAGCCCGCGGGTGTCGAGTTCCTGATCAATTTGCATGGGGTGAACCTGTTTACAGACGGTCGCGTTCTTCCTGGGTCATGAAGGGCGGGTCAATGCCCTGGCTGCTGCGCAGCCAGTCGGCCAGCGCATAGCCAGTGCCGGCAGGCCAGCACACCAGATCCTTGAAGTCGTAGAGCTGATACTCGGCCAACTCAGGCGAGAGGCGAATCTCGCCATGTGCCTTGGCGTGGTACGCGATGATGACCTGGTTCATGCGGAAGAACTCATAGACGCCCACCAGGCTCAGCTCGGTGGCGGTGAGGTTGGTTTCTTCCTGGATTTCGCGGCGAATGCCTTCTTGAGGCGTTTCACCGGCCTCCATGAAACCGGTGATGAGCGCAAAACGGCGCCCCTTCCAGGCTGCGTTGCGTGCCAGCAAAATTTGATCGCCGACCTGCACGATGGCCGCGAGCACCGGCGTGGGGTTGTTCCAATGTGTCCAGCCGCAACCGACACAACGCATGCGCTCTTTGGGGCCACCATCTTCCATCAGAGCCAGCAGCTCCAGTGGCGTGGCACACGAGGGGCAGAAACGAAAGGCATTCATGCGGGAAACACTCCAGTCGAGAGGTAACGGTCGCCGCGGTCGCAGACCACGAACACAATGGTGGCATTTTCCACGTGTTGGGCGATCTGCATCGCCACCCAGCAGGCGCCGGCCGCTGATATGCCAGCGAAGATACCTTCCTCACGGGCCAACCGGCGGCACATGTCCTCGGCATCGTCCTGACTCACCAGCACCAGCTCGTCCACCGCTTTGGGGTCGTAAATGCTGGGCAAGTATTCCTCGGGCCATTTGCGAATGCCCGGAATTCGCGAGCCTTCGCTGGGCTGCGCACCCACGATGTGCACGGCCGGGTTCTTTTCTTTCAGGAAGCGTGACACCCCGGTGATGGTGCCGGTGGTGCCCATGGCGCTCACAAAATGGGTCACACGGCCCTGGGTGTCCTGCCAGATCTCGGGGCCGGTGGTCTCGTAGTGGACACGCGGGTTGTCGGGGTTGGCAAACTGGTCCAGCACGCGTCCCTTACCGTCACGCTGCATGCGCTCGGCCAGGTCGCGGGCGTATTCCATGCCGCCACTCTTGGGCGTGAGGATGAGTTCGGCACCAAACGCTTTCATGGTCTGAGCCCGTTCGATCGACAGGTCCTCGGGCATGATGAGCACCATGCGGTAGCCCTTGATGGCTGCGGCCATGGCCAAGGCGATGCCCGTATTGCCCGAGGTGGCCTCGATCAGGGTGTCGCCTGGGCGAATGTCCCCCCGCTCCTGGGCCCGTTGGATCATAGACAATGCAGGCCTATCCTTGACGGATCCAGCCGGGTTGTTGCCTTCCAGCTTGCCCAGGATGATGTTGCCTCTGGCCGCATTCTCCTGCGCACCTATGCGTTGCAAGGCCACCAGAGGTGTACGACCGATGGCAGATTCGATGGTCGGGTAATTCATAGCCCTCACTGTGCCATAATTCAAGTCTCCCTCGCCGCCGGAGTGGCGAAATTGGTAGACGCAGCAGACTCAAAATCTGCCGGTGCAAAACACCGTGCCGGTTCGATTCCGGCCTCCGGCACCAGCCTAGGCACGCATTCGTTGGTTATCCAACGACCTCATGCGCACATGCCGGGCTGTATTCGTCTAGGATGGTTTCATTGTTGAAATCCATGACTGACGCAAAGGCTTTAACCATGTCACGCACCTCACGTTCCCTGACGTCTGTCGTCGGCTCGGCGCTGTTCGCGTCACTCTTGCTGGCCACCTCCAGCCTGCTGGCCAATGCCCAGGCTCAAAACTACCCCAACAAACCCATCAAGGCCGTCGTGCCCTTCGCACCGGGCAGCGCCACGGATCAAATTGGACGCGCCTTCGCCGCCAAGATGTCCGAGCAACTGGGCCAACCCATCGTGGTAGACAACAAGCCGGGGGTGAACGGCATGCTGGGCGCTGACGCCGTGGCCAAAGCCCCCGCCGATGGCTACACCCTGCTGTTCGGCACCAACAGCACCAACGCCGCTCTCAAGAGCCTGATGAACAAGCTGCCCTATGACCAGGAGACCGCTTTCACGCCGGTGGGCTTCATGGGCTCGGTGCCCCTGATTGTGGGTGTGCATCCTGCGCTGCCGTACAAGACCCTGCGCGAGTTTGTGGAGGCCGCCAAGGCCAAACCGGATGCCATCAGTTTTGCCAGCGCCAGCACCTCGCAACTCGTGTCCAGCGAAATGCTGGCCCACGCCGCGGGCATCAGCATGACCCACGTGCCCTACAAGAGCGGCCCGGCCGCCATGACCGACTTGATTGGCGGACAAGTCAACATGTTCACCGCCGACTTCGCCGTCATGCTGCCCCAGGTCAAAGCGGGCAAGGTGCGTGGCCTGGCCGTCACGTCGGCCAAACGCTCACGGGCCATCCCCGAATTACCCACCGTGAATGAAGCGCTGGGCATCAAGGATTACGAACTGATCGCCTACTTTGCCGCCTTTGCGCCCGCAGGCACCCCGCCCGAGATCGTGGCCAAGCTCAACAAAGCCTTGAACGATGCCGCCAACGCCAAGGAGATCCAGGACAAGTTCAGCTCGCTGGGCTTTGAGATCGACCCCGGCCCGCCCGAGGCCCTGGCGCAGCGCAACCGCCGCGAAACGGCCAAGTGGGCCAAGGCCATCAAAGACGCCAAGATCGAACCGCAATAACCCGTCAGAGGAATTTCACTGTGAGTCAATTGTTTTCCCCCATCGAATTTCACCCGCCCCGAGGCACGGTGAAACTGTCCAACCGCCTGGTGATCGCGCCCATGTGCCAATACTCGGGCGAGGAGGGTCGCCCCACGGACTGGCACCTGATGCACTGGGCCAACCTGTTCAACAGCGGTTCGTCCTTCGTCATTCTGGAAGCTACGGCTGTCAGCCGTGAAGGACGCATCACCACCGGTTGTCTGGGCCTGTGGGACGACGCCACCATGGCTGCCTTTGCCGACGTGCTTCACCGTGCGCGCCGCCTGGCCCCGCCCGTGCCGGTGTGCCTGCAACTCAGCCACTCGGGTCGCAAGGCCTCCAGCGCAGCCCCCTGGAACGGAGGCATGCTGATTCCGCAAGACAAAGGCGGCTGGCAACCCAAGGGGCCCTCTGCCATTTCGCACCTGCCCGATGAGCCAGCGCCCGTCGCACTCACCCTTGCAGAGATCCAGACTATCGAGAAAGACTTCATTGCGGCGGCCCGACGTGCGCAAGCCATTGGCCTGGTGGGCATCGAGCTTCACGGCGCGCACGGCTATTTACTGCATGAGTTCCTCTCACCCTTGGCCAACCAGCGCCAGGATGACTACGGCGGCTCCTTTGATAACCGTGTGCGCCTGCTCATGGACATCTTCAAGGGTACGCGTGAGGTTTTTGACGGTGTGCTGGGTGTGCGCTTGTCTGCCACCGACTGGGTGGACGGTGGCTGGACGATTGAAGACACCATCGAACTCACGCGTCGCCTCAAGGCGGCGGGAGCGGATTTCATCCACATCTCCAGTGGCGGCGTATCCGCCAAGCAAAAAATTCCGGTCGGCCCCAACTACCAGGTGCCGTTTGCGCAACAAGTGAAAGCAGCCACCGGCCTGACCACCATTGCCGTGGGCCTCATCACCGAGCCGCAGCAAGCTGAAGACATTCTGGTACGCGGTGACGCCGACATGGTGGCCATTGCCCGCAGCGTGCTGTACAAGCCACACTGGGGCTGGGAAGCGGCCGCTGCCCTGGGTGGCGAGGTGACAGCCAGCCATCAGTACTGGCGCAGCATTCCGCGGGATGTGCAAGCCATTTTCGGAAAAATTCATATCGGCATGCGCTGACTTGTTCTCTCCCCTCGTTCACTCTTTTCTGAACACCAACAGACATGACTGCACTCTCCTTTTCACGCCGAACTGCGCTTCTGATTGGCTCGTCGCTGCTCAGCCTCTTCACGTCCGTGGCGATGGCACAAAACTTCCCCACCAAACCCATCACCCTGGTGGTGCCCAACCCGCCTGGCGGCCTGGTGGACACATCAGCCCGGCTGGTGGCCGAGCCCCTGGCCCGCGTCATTGGCCAAGCCGTGGTGGTAGACAACAAGCCTGGTGGCAGTGGCAACCTGGCCTATCAACTGGTGGCTCGCTCACCCAAGGACGGCTACAACGTGCTGGTGTCCTATTCGGGCTATCACATCGCCAACCCCATCCTGATGGACAAGCTGCCCTGGGACCTGAAAGACCTGACCCCCGTTGGCCTCATCACCGTGGCCACCAATGTGATTGCCGTGCACCCGTCCGTGCCCGCCAACACGCTGAAAGAGTTCATCGCCTATGCCAAACAGAACCCGGGCAAGATCAATTACGCCTCCCAAGGCAATGGCTCGGTCTCACACATCGGTACCGAAATCTTCAAACAGCAAACCGGCACCGAGCTGGTCCATGTGCCCTACAAAGGCTCAGGCCAGGCCATCCAGGACGTGCTGGCGGGTCAGGTACAGGTGTTCATCACCACGCCACCTTCGGTGATGGGGCATGTGCAAGCCGGTAAACTCAAGGCCCTGGCGGTCACGGGTAAAACACGTCATCCGCAACTGCCTCAGGTGCCCACGGTGGCCCAAGCCGGTCTGCCCAACTTCGAACTGGAGTCCTGGGTGGCGCTGTACGTCCCCACGGGCACGCCGGCCGCTGTGATCCAGAAGCTGTCGCAAGATGTCAAGCGCAGCATGGAGTCGCCCGAAACACGTCAACGTGCAGATCAGGCGGGTGTGGAACCTCGTTTCCTGCCCCCGGCCGAGATGACCAAACTGCTGGAGCGTGAAACCGCGACCTGGGCGCAAGCCATCAAGGCCGCGAACATCAAGCTGGATTGAAGCTTCTGCATGGGCGTATTCCGTCAGTGTTCTCTCAGGGGCCCTTCCGGGCCCCTTCTTCATGGCGGCGCCAGACCTTCGCGCACGGTGGGGTAACGCAGGCGCAGACGCAGCTCGCGACGCATGCGTGTGTTGTCCAGCCGGCGAGATTCGCTCATGAAACTCAGCAGCATCAGCGGCAGCGTGTCCTCGGCCGCTTGTCGAGGAATGCGCGGAGGCCGGGGAAGCTGGTACAGATCCGCGGCCAGGTCGTAGTAGTCGCCCATGCGCAGGTCGGTGTCATCACACACCTGCACCACGCGCTGAGGACACGTGCGCCACAACGCCAGATCGCAGGCCCGCGCCAAGTCATCGGCGTGAATGTGGTTGGTGAACACATCGTCCTGCGGGCGCAGCACAGCTGTGCCGCGCAGCAGGCGGTCGCGCGGCGTCCCGCCTGGTCGGTCAGGCGCATAAATGCCCGGGATGCGCACGATCAGCGCACGAGCAACACCCGCCCAACGGCGTCCCCAATGCCGCACGGCGTCCTCGGCATCCACACGCCGAAACGCGCGCCGCGTGAAGGGCGCTACCGGTCGTGACTCGCTCACCCATTCGCCACGGCAGTCACCATACACCCCACTGGTGGACCCATACACCAACGAGCGCGGCACTGTGCGGCGCGACAACGCTGTCAGCAAGGCATGGGTGCGAGGGTCCCCTGTGCCTTCGCCAGGTGGCGGTGCCAAATGCAGTACCCGGGTGGCCAAGCCCGCCAGACGCCGCAAACTGGCAGGATCATCCAGATCACCCGCCAGTGGAATGATCCCGCGTTGACGCAAGGCGACCTGATTGTGCGGCGTGGAGGTCAAGGCCAGCACCCGCGCACGGCGCAGCAAAGGCAGCGCCACGCGCTGACCAACGTCCCCGCACCCCACGATCAAGACGCGTTCGCGTCGGAAACGGGCAGGCAGGGCGCCAAGAGGTGTCTGGTTTGAGGGCACAATTCGGTGGTTGGCAGCGTGGCTGCCCAGTGACAGGAACACCAAGGATACCGAAAGATGAGTTTCAAGATCAGCGTGCAGCCCAGTGGCCGTGAGTTCGAAGCCGAATCCGATGAAACCTTGCTGGCCGCCGGCCTGCGCCAGGGCATTGGACTGCCCTATGGCTGCAAGGACGGCGCATGCGGCTCCTGCAAGTGCAAAAAACTCTCCGGCACCGTGGTCCACGGCGAACACCAGGCCAAAGCCCTGAGCGCTGACGAAGAGGCCCAAGGCATGGTGCTGACTTGCTGTGCCACCGCCACCAGCGATGTGGTGCTTGAATCCCGCCAGGTGGTGGAAGCCGGTCAATACCCCATCCGCAAGATGCCCGCGCGCGTGCATTCGCTTGACCGCGCCTCCCACGACGTGATGATCGTTCGCCTTCAACTGCCCGCCAGCGAAACCTTCCCCTTCCACGCCGGTCAGTACCTGGACGTGCTGCTGCGTGACGGCTCGCGCCGCAGCTACTCCATGGGCAATGCCCCGCATACCCTGGGCACGCCGCCCGTGGTGGAGTTGCATATCCGTCACCTGCCGGGTGGCTTGTTCACCGATCAGGTGTTCAGCACGCTGAAGGTCAAAGACATCCTGCGGGTGGAAGCCCCGCAAGGCAGTTTCTTCCTGCGCGAAGACTCAGACAAGCCCATCCTGCTGCTGGCCTCGGGCACCGGCTTTGCGCCGATCAAGGCCATCCTGGAGCACATGCAAGCCAAGGGCATCTCACGCCCGGTGTCGCTGTACTGGGGTGGTCGTCGTCCTGGCGATTTGTACCTGGACGCCTGGGTGCAGGAACAGTGCCGCCAGATGCCGCAACTGCGTTATGTGCCCGTGGTGTCCGATGCCCTCCCGGAAGACGCCTGGTCAGGTCGCACGGGCTTTGTCCACATGGCGGTACTGCAAGACCAACCCGATCTGTCCGCACACGAGGTCTATGCCTGTGGCGTGCCGATCATGGTGGAGTCAGCCAAACGCGATTTCGTGGCCAAGGCCCAACTGCCTGAAGAAGCCTTCTTCGCCGATTCCTTCACCAGTGAGGCGGACAAAGCCGCATGACCCCAATGCCCTGCCCCACTTCGTCCCGACGCCGTCAGGTTTTGCTGGCCTTGTCTGCGCTTGGCACACTGGCACCCACGGGCTTGCTGGCCCAGTCCTTGATGGGCACCAGCGCCAAGCCCATCCGTTTGGTGGTGCCCTACGCGGCTGGCGGCCCGATCGACGTCACCGCCCGCTGGCTGGCCGAGCGGGTTCGCGACACCCTGGGCACCGTGGTGGTGGACAACCGGCCTGGCGCCGGTGGCAACCTGGGCGTGGACCTGGTGGCCAAAGCCGCTGCGGATGGCCACACCATTGGCATCTCGGCGGTGGCCACACACGCCATCAATCCATGGCTATTCAACCGCATGCCCTTTGATGCCGCACGTGACTTCGCGCCCATTACCCAGATCCTGCGCGTGCCCAACGTGCTGGTGATGAATGCTCAAACCGCTGAACGGCTCAACATTCGCTCCCTTCAAGACCTCATCACCTACGCACGTGCGCATCCCGGCCAACTCAACTACGGCTCGGGCGGCAATGGCAGCGCGGGTCACCTGGCCGGTGAGATGTTCAAAAAGGCGGCCGGCATCTTTGCGGTGCATATTCCGTACAACGGCGGCAACCCGGCGCAACTGGCGCTGCTGTCAGGCCAAGTGGATTTCAACATCGATAACCTGGCCACCGCTGCACCCAACATCCGCGCGGGCAAACTCAAGGCACTGGCGGTGACCACGGGCAAACGTTCCTCCGTGCTGCCCGATGTGCCCGCCATGGCCGAGCTGTTGCCGGGCCTGGAGATCGACACCTGGTGGGGACTGATCGCCCCGGCAGGCACACCACCCGAGCTGGTCCAGCGCTTGCACCAGGCATTCGCCACGGCCTTGAATGACCCACAGACGCGCAGCCGATTTGCCCAATTGATGGCTGAGCCCGTGGTGAACTCACCGGCGGCGTTTGGTGAATTCATGGCCAGCGAGCGGGCCAAGTACGAGAAGGTGGTGAAGGCCAGTGGCGCCCGGGTGGACTGAACACTCAATGGCCCAGATACGCCGCTTGGACTTTGGGATCATCCAACAGTTCATCCGCCGGGCCTGAGAGCGTGATTTCACCCGACTCCATGACATAACCGCGCTGCGCCAGCTTGAGGGCGCGGCTGGCGTTTTGCTCCACCAGCAACAGCGTCACGCCTTCAGCCGCCACCTGTTCGATCACCTCGAAAATCCGGTCCACCATCAAGGGGGACAAGCCCATGGAGGGCTCGTCCAGCAACAACATGCGCGGGCGGCTCATCAAGGCGCGGCCCATGGCCAGCATCTGCTGCTCGCCGCCGGAGAGCGTGCCTGCCAGTTGCGATCGGCGCTCTTTCAAGCGCGGGAAAAGACCGTACATCCGCTCGATGTCAGCGGCAATGGCTTGGCTGTCATCACGCTGATAAGCGCCCATTTGCAGGTTCTCAAGCACCGTCATGCGCGCAAACACGCCACGTCCCTCGGGCACCATCGCCAGACCTTGCCCCACCAGATTCCAAGGCCCCTGATCCGTCAGGGACTGCCCCTGGTACAACACCTCACCGCTGCAAGGCAATAAACGCGTCACCGCTTTCATGGTGGTGGTCTTGCCCGCGCCGTTGGAACCAATCAGGCAGACCAGCTCACCGGGCATGACGTCAAAGCTCACGCCTTTCACCGCCTGAATGCCGCCATAGGCCACGCGTAAATCCCGCACGGACAGCAACGGCAGCGGGGTCTTGTCGGGTGCGCTCATCTCAATGCCCTCCCGTGCCCAGATAGGCCTCGATCACGCGCTCATTGCGTTGCACATCCACCGGCAGACCCTCAGCGATGCAGCGCCCCTCGTCCAACACGGTGACACGGTCGCACAGCCCCATGACCAGCTTGACATCGTGTTCGATCAACAGCACGGTACGGCCGTCTTGTCGAATGCGGTCGATCAATTCGCGCAGTTGCACTTTTTCGGTGGCGTTCATGCCGGCAGCGGGTTCATCGAGCGCCAACAGCAGGGGCTCGGTGGCCAGAGCTCGGGCAATCTCCAGTCGCCGCTGGTCGCCGTAGCTCAGCGTGCGGGCCTTCTGGGCCGCGTAGTGGTCAATGCCGACATAGTTCAGCCAGTGATGCGCCTGTTGCCTGATCTCGGCTTCTTCCTGGACAAACGCCGCCGTGCGCCATAAGGCACCCCACACGCCGGAATGGGTACGCACATGCCTCCCCACCATGACGTTTTCCAGCGCGGTCATGTCGGCAAACAGGCGAATATTTTGAAAGGTGCGCGCAATGCCGGCACGTGCTACCTGATGCACGGCCGTGGGTTCGTAAGGCGTGCCGGCCAGAGCAAAGTGACCGCTGTCAGGCGCATACAAACCGGTGATCACATTGAAAAACGTGGTCTTGCCAGCCCCGTTAGGACCGATCAGGCCATAGACCTGGCCCGCTTGAATGCGCAAGCTCACATCACTCAAGGCCTGCAAGCCGCCAAATCGTTTGGAAATGCCGGAGACATCCAGCAAGGGCGTTACGCTCATGGGCGACCTCCACCGTCGGAGGCCTGCGCTGGCGCGCCGTGCTCGGGTGCTGGCCACAGGCCACATGGACGCCACAGCATCACCACAATCATGGCCAGGGCAATCAGCAACTGGCGCAGGATGGCGGGGTCCAGCCGACCATCGGTGAGTGCCATCAAGGGTCCCACGGTATAGCGCAACACCTCGGGCAACGCTGACAATAACACGGCTCCCAGGATGACACCCGGCAAATGGCCCAGCCCCCCCAGCACCACCATGGCGACAATCATCACGGACTCCATCAGGCTGAAGGACTCTGGAGAGACGAAGCCTTGAAAGGAGGCGAACAGGGTGCCAGACACCCCCCCCAGCGTGGCACCCATGCCAAACGCCAGCAGCTTGAGATTGCGCGTGTCGATGCCCATGGCACGCGCAGCGATTTCATCCTCACGAATCGCCATCCAGGCCCGGCCAATACGTGATGTCTCCAATCGGTGAGAGAACACCACTGCCAGCACTGCCAGCATCAAGAACAGGTAGTAGTACAAGGTCACCGAAGGCAACTCGATGAACCCCAGATCCAGACGACGCGACAGGGGATGACCGAACACCGTCACCGGATCGATGGACCCCAAACCCTTGGGGCCGTTGGTCAGATTGACGGGTTGATCCAGGTTGTTCAAAAACACGCGAATGATTTCACCAAACCCCAGCGTCACAATGG
Source organism: Limnohabitans sp. (assembly GCA_018883305.1). Classification (GTDB taxonomy): domain Bacteria; phylum Pseudomonadota; class Gammaproteobacteria; order Burkholderiales; family Burkholderiaceae_C; genus Limnohabitans. The sequence goes on from VEQI01000044.1 coordinate 12,546, forward strand.
CCAGGTAGTCCCCGCGCAACTTCAGTGTAGGCGCCCCCAGCAACACCCCTGACAACCCTGCCAACGCCGCGGCTGCAGGAATCACCAACCACAACGGCGTGTGCAAACCGCCCGGCAACGCCACCGCCAGCCATTCGAAGGTTTCCATCAAGTGTGGCGATGCCAGCAGGGCATACAGGTAAGCGCCCACGGCAAAAAACGCCACGTAGCCCAGATCCAGCAAACCGGCATAACCCACCACCATGTTGAGGCCGATGGCCAGCAACACGTACAGCAATGCGGTGTCCGCGATGCGCACCCAGCCATTGCCGATCTGCTGCAACAACAGGGGCAACACGCACAAGGCCAATAACCAGAGCATCCATCGACGAGGCGAGTTCATTCGATGTCCTCCTCAGGCCCGGTCCGCGACCCGCTCACCCAGCAAGCCCGAGGGACGCAGGGTCAACATCAGGATGAGCACCATGAATGCAAAGATGTCGGTGTAATGGCTGCCCAGCACACCCCCAGTGAGATCGCCGATGTAGCCAGAGCCAATGGACTCAATGAGCCCCAGCAACAAGCCCCCCACCACCGCACCGGCCAGATTGCCAATGCCCCCGAACACGGCGGCTGTGAACGCCTTGAGTCCGGGCAGGAAGCCCATGGCATGCTGGACCGTCCCGTAATTGGATGCCCACATCACGCCAGCAATGGCCGCCAGCACAGCACCGATGATGAAGGTGGCCGAGATGACGGCATCCGGACGCACGCCCATCAGGCTGGCCACACGGGGATTCTCGGCCGTGGCACGCATGGCACGCCCCAGACGGGTGGCATGGACCAACCACATCAGCACCGCCAGCGAACACGCGGTCACCACCAGGATCATGATCTGCACTGGCGTGATCACCGCTCCCGCGATGTCATAGGGTGTGGTGGGCAGCAGCGGTGGATAGGACTTGAAGTTGGGCTTCCACAGAATCATGGCCAGGGTTTGCAGCAACAGCGACACCCCAATGGCCGTGATCAAGGGCGCCAGTTTGGGTGCATTGCGCAGCGGACGATAGGCCAGCTTTTCAATCGCGTAGTTGAGCACCGCCGACACCATGCAAGCCGCCACCAGAGAGATCACCAGCATCACCGGGCCGGGCATGGCAGGTGCCACGTCCTGCAACCACACCACCACGGTCCAACTGGTGAGCGCGCCTACCATGAGGACTTCGCCATGCGCAAAGTTGATGAGATTGATGATGCCGTACACCATGGTGTAGCCCAAGGC
>VEQI01000379.1 GCA_018883305.1 Limnohabitans sp.
GGCCACGACCGAAACCAACACCGTGTTCCACAACCATTCCGGGTAAGCGGTGTCAAACAAGAGCTTCTTGAAATGATCCAGCGTGGGCTCGATCACCCAGAATGGGTTGCCGTCACGCGAGAGCAACTCCTTGTTCGGTTTGAACGAGGTGATCACCATCCAGTAAAACGGAAACAGCAACACGAATACAAAAATGCCCAGTGGTGCATAGACCGTCACCCAGCGCTTGGCCGAGGTGTCCAGATAACCCATGCCCTGGGTGTCTTCTTCTTGAGTGCTCATTGGTCAGAGCCTCCCTGTTGCCAGGCGCGGCGTTGCAATCCGAAGTAACTGAACAAAATGGCGGCCAGCAGGAAGGGCACCATGGCGATGGCGATGGCCGCTCCTTCACCCAGTGCGCCACCCGAGATGGCACGCTGGAACGAGAGTGTGGCCATCAGGTGCGTGGCATTCAAGGGACCGCCACGGGTGATCACGTAAATCAGCTGGAAGTCGGTGAAGGTGAACAGCACCGAGAAGGTCATGACCACCGCAATGATGGGAGTAAGCAGCGGCAGGGTGATATGGCGAAAACGTTGCCAGCCCGTGGCACCGTCAATAGCGGAGGCCTCATACAAGGAGGGCGAGATGGTTTGCAAGCCCGCCAGCAGAGTGATGGCGACAAAGGGCACGCCGCGCCACACGTTGGCTGCAATCACCGACCAGCGAGCATTCCACGGGTCACCCAGAAAATCGATGTAGTGGTCGATCCAGCCCAGCTTCATCAGCACCCAGCTGATGATGGAGAACTGTGAGTCATACAGCCACCAGAACGCCAGTGCCGACAAGGCAGTGGGCACGATGTAGGGCAGCAGAATCACCGAACGAAACAAGGTCTTGGCAGGGATGCGCTCATTGAGCAAAACGGCCAGCCACAGGCCCAGAAAAAATTTCAGCACACTGGCGATGAAGGTGTACAGCAAGGTGTTGAACAAAGCCAGCCGTGTGACGGCGTCTTCCCATAGAAAGACATAGTTTTCCAGCCCAATCCATTCACCGGCTCGTCCTACCTTGGTGTCGGTGAAGCCCAGCCAGACGCCCAGGCCCAGAGGATAGGTGAGAAAGAGCAGCAGCAGCACAGCCGCAGGCAGCATGAACAGCAGGCCCAGGGCGTTGCGACTGTTTTGAATCGATTGAAACATGAAGAGGATGGTCCGCGAGGGCGGTCATTCAAAGGGCAAGACAGCGAGAGGCACCACGCATCGCACCCCGCAGGGACGATGCGTGGTGAAAGGCGTTACACCTTGTAGTAGCGCTCGGCACGTTTTTGTGCACGCTCGGCAGCTTCCTTGGGTGTCTTGGCACCCGAGGCGGCTTCGGCCACCATGTTGGCCACAATGAAGTCGGCCATGGCGCCGGCCGAGGCATAGCCCAGCTTGCCGGGATAACCGGCGGGACGCATGTTCTTGGTGGCGTCACGGTATGGCGTGTGCTTGGGGTCGCTCGTCCAGATCGAGTTGGCCTCATAGGCCTTGAGCGGTTGCGACACATAGCCACCGCAGCCCTGCAGCCAGGGACCAAACTGGTCCTGCTCCATCATGAACCGCAAGAACTCTTTGGCGGCTTTGGGGTACTTGGTGTACTTCATGACCATCTGGTTGAAGAACAGGTGGAACTCGGTGGGAACGCCGACCGGACCGATGGGGAAGGTGGCGTGTTGAATGTCGCCGGCCATTTCCTTGATTTTCGGGTCTTGCGAGTTTTTGGCCGCGTAGTACACGGAGATGCCGTTGTTGGTCACACTCACCTGCCCATCGAGGAAGGCTTTGTTGTTGTGCGGGTCCAGCCAGGACAGTGTGCCCGGCACGAAGGTTGGGTAGAGTTCCTTGGCGTACTCCAGGGCCTTCAGGGTCTCGGGGCTGTCAATGATGACCTTGTTGTTCTTGTCCACCAGCGAGCCGCCAAAGGCCCAGACCAGCCAATGCGTCCAGCCGCTGTCTCCGGTGGCGTTGCCCAGGGCCATGCCACCCGGGGTGCCCTTTTCCTTGAGGGCCTTGAACATCCGGAGGAATCCGTCCGTGTCTTTGGGAAAGCTGTTGAACCCGGCAGCTTTGAGCTGACTATCGCGATAAACCATCATGGCACCGGCACAGCCCAGGGGCACGGCGATCCATTTCTTGCCATCGGGCTTGAGGTAGGACTCGGTGGAGGCATACCAGCCACCGTATTTTTTGCCAAGGTACTCGCACAGGTCGGTGACGTCGAGCAGTTTGTCGGGGTACAGGTTGGCGTCATCGTTGGTGGACAGGATGATGTCCGGACCCGCGCCGGTGTTGGCCGCCACAGCGGCTTTGGGACGCACATCTTCCCAACCCTCGTTGTCCACACGAACTTCAATGCCGGTCTTTTCGGTGAACTTCTTCACGTTGGCCATGTAGGTGTCGATGTCGCCTTGCACGAAGCGGCTCCAGCGCAGCACGCGCAGCTTGGCACCTTTTTCCGGGGCGTTGTTCCACTGCGCATAAGCGCTGGGCGTCCAGAACAGCGGGCCGGTGGCGGACACCACGGCGGCAGCGGTGGTGCCCTTGATGAGTTGTCGGCGGATGCGATTGGTCACAGTGCTCTCCTTGGTGAAAAAATCAGGCGGCCAGCCGTTGACCGGTGCTGGCATCGAACAAATGGGCGCGGGACGCGTCTGGGCGCAGGCGAATGGTTTCGCCAGGGCGGAAGGTGTGACGCTCGCGGAACACGCTGGTCACCTCGATGTTGGCAATTTTGGTGAACACGTGCGTGTCAGGACCCGTGGGCTCAACCACCACCACCGAGGCGGCAATGCCTTGATCACCCGAGGCAATCTCGAGATGCTCGGGCCGTGTGCCGTAAACGACTTCCTGACCTTCTTGCGCGCGCGCCGAGGCCGGGATGGGCAGGTGGTCGCCGCTGGATTTTTTGATTTGGAAAATCTTTGCCGTGACAGGATGCAACACACCGGCCTCCGCGAGTTGAAGGACGGTTTCACCGGATTTATAGCTCGGGTTGATTTGAATCAGAGGCTCCGGCCAGTAACGGCCCTTCGCGTATTCGGCGTTTACAATCCGGGAAATATCCGCGGCGCAGAAACGAACAAAACTTCGGGAAAACTCGGCGTAGCTTTCAAT
>VEQI01000380.1 GCA_018883305.1 Limnohabitans sp.
GGCTCGGTGTCGGCGCTGGGTTCGCTGGGCCTCACACTGGCCTCGCCCATGGCACAGCATCTGATCAGCACCGCGGGCTGGCAGGCGGCCCTGATCGGCTTTTTGGGACTGGCGGCGGTGATGGTGCCGGCCGCCTTCATGGCCAGTCGGGCAGACCAGATCGAGGTGCCTGCGCATTTGGGCGCCTCACAGACGGTGGGCGAAGCGGTGCGCGAGGCACTGGGCCATCGGGGCTACTTGGTGCTTGCGAGCGCCTTTTTTGTGTGCGGCTTGCAACTGGTGTTCATCACCACCCACTTGCCCACTTACCTGGACATTTGCGGCATCGACCCCAGTGTGGGCAGCACGGCCCTGGCCCTGGTGGGCCTGTTCAATGTGCTGGGCTCCTACCTGTTTGGCTGGTTGGGCGGGATGTATTCCAAGCGGGTGCTGCTGGGCGGCATTTATGTGCTGCGCTCGCTCATCATTGCGGTGTACTTCTCGATGCCGCCCTCCCCCATGAGCACCCTGGTGTTTGCCGCTGCCATGGGCACGCTGTGGCTGGGCGTGGTGCCACTGGTGTCAGGCCTGGTGATCCATTTGTTCGGGCTGCGCTACATGGCCACCTTGTCGGGGGTGGCTTTTTTAAGTCACCAAGCGGGCTCTTTTTTTGGGGCCTGGGGCGGTGGCGTGATTTACAGCCTCTTGGGCAATTACGACCTGGCCTGGCAGTGTGCAGTGGGCATTGGCCTGGCGGCAGGGTTGTTTCAGATGACCATGAATGTGCAGCCATCTGCGAGGGTCATGGCGGAGCGGACTCAACCACTTCCTGGCTGATGGGCTTCCGTTCGCCAGATAGACGGTCTTGAAAAAACCGCCTTGACGTAGGCCCATTAATCTTGGGCAGACCCAAGCCCTCCGGGCAAGTGATATGTTACGTTTTGGGTGCTGCATGAATGCTCATGCATCAGGACAGGTGAAGGTCGGGCCGCCTCACCGCACGGCCATGGCCGTTGGAGTCCTTTGGATGAACCACCTAATCCAGCCCTGGATGGCAGCCGGCATTTTTGCGCTGGCCGTGCTGCACACCTTCTGCACCAAGTACTTTGAGCACTTGGCACACACACACCCGCGACACGCCGGCATCTGGCACCTTCTGGGCGAAGTCGAAGTCGTGTTCGGACTTTGGGCGATGGTGCTGGCCATCGTCATGTTGGCCTTGGCCGGCAAAGCACCCACCCTCGCGTACCTCGAATCTCGCAATTTCACAGAGCCGCTTTTCGTTTTTGCCATCATGGTGGTGGCGGGCACAAGGCCCATCCTGCAAGCTTGCGGTGTGCTGGTGCAGCAGATCGCTCGGCATGCACCATTGCCCACGACCCTGGTCAACTACTTCCTGCTGCTGTCGGTGGTGCCACTGCTGGGCTCCTTGATCACTGAGCCTGCGGCCATGACCCTGGCAGCGCTGATGTTGCGAGATTCCGTTTTCTCAGCGCAGGTGAGTGAGCGCCTGAAGTACGCCACTTTGGGCGTGCTGTTTGTCAATGTGTCCATCGGCGGAACGCTGACCCCCTTTGCCGCACCGCCTGTGCTGATGGTGGCCGCCACTTGGCAGTGGGACCTGCCCTTCATGCTCCAGACCTTCGGCTGGAAGGCGGCCATCGCGGTCTGGGTCAATGCGGTCCTTGTGACGTTTTTCATGCGCAGAGAACTGATGGGCCTGGGCGAGCCCGCCCTCGTCCGCATGACCGTTCCGCCCATCGTGGTGGCGGTTCACCTGACCTTTCTTCTTGGCGTCGTACTTTGCGCCCACCACCCCGTGGTGTTCATGGGGCTGCTGCTGTTTTTCATGGGTTATGCCAACGCCTATGCCGCGCACCAGGACCGGCTGATTCTTCGCGAAGCCTTGTTGGTGGCCTTTTTCCTTGCAGGCCTGGTGGTCTTGGGAGGGCAGCAATCCTGGTGGCTTCAACCTTTGTTGCTGGGACTGAGTACCGATGCCGTTTTTTATGGCGCCGTGGGTCTGACCGCCATCACCGACAACGCCGCTCTGACCTACTTGGCCTCTTTGGTTCCAGGCTTGAGCGACGAGTTCAAGGTGGCCATCGTGGCAGGTGCCGTGACGGGCGGTGGCCTCACTGTGATTGCCAACGCCCCCAACCCGGCGGGTGTCGCCATCCTGAAAGGCCAATTTGAGGAAGGGGTTGTGAGTGCAGGCAAGTTGCTGATGGCAGCGCTGCCACCTACGGTGATAGCGGCACTGGCGTTCAAGTTGCTTTGACAAAGGTACCACTGCATGGCCCCGCGCACAGACCGCTGTGACGGCGCCCCGTAAGCTTCAGAAGCAGATTGACCGATGCTCGGGGGATCGGCGACAGCCACGCCTTCATTCACGCCGACAAGGAGTTTCGCCATGAAAAATCAATACACGCTGACCCGCATCACCGTTTTGACTGCAATGACCGTCAGTGCCATAAGCTTGGTGGCTTGTGCGGGGATGACACAGCATGAGAAAAACACTGCCATCGGAGCGGGTGTAGGCGCCATCGGTGGCTCGATTTTGACCGGTGGCAGTACCGCAGGCACGTTGGGTGGCGCGGCCATAGGCGGCGTGATTGGTCATGAACTTGACAAAAAGAAGTGACGCATCAGCGCCGCTGAGCCGGTGCCGATAGCGGGCCGGCAATCGGTTCAGTTCAACTTTTCGCCTGAATCGGTTTTAGATCGTTCAATCTGCCGGATGATGGCGGCGTTATCAAGCTCGCCATCACCGGCCTCTATCGCCTGTAACAACAAAGCGCAATGGGCCTCAGACAGCGGTAAGGCCTGTTGCTGCTGACGGGCCAACTGCAGCATCAGTTGCACATCTTTCAGGTGCTGTCGGATGCGGGATTGAGGCGTGAATTCACGCTCGACCATGATGCGGCCCTTGACTTCGGCCGCCGCCGAGCGGGCAGGTGATGCGAGGACCAAATCCAAAAACAGGCCAGGTTCAATTCCCAAATGTTGAGCAAGGACCATGCCTTCAGCGAGTGCGGCTCGATTCAAACCCAACACCAGGTTGGTGGCCAGTTTGGCTCGCGCGGCCATGCCAGTAGCACCCACATGGAATCGCACCGGACTCAAGGCTTGCAGCACGGGTTCCACTGCATCAATG
>VEQI01000381.1 GCA_018883305.1 Limnohabitans sp.
TATCTGGCCAATGTGTTCAACCACCCCGCGCGTGACTTTTACCGAGAGCACGGCGTCAACGTCATCGCCGCCGCCTATGAAAGCCATGAAGAGGTTGGTGAGGTCAGCCTCATGATCACCAAGCACTGCGTGCGCTGGTCCATGAGCCTGTGCCCCAAGCAGGCCAAGGGGGTGACGGGTGTGCAAGGCACAGTGCGCGCCGAACCGCTCACCCTCATCAACGGCAACGAAAAACTCACGCTGCGCTTTGACTGCAAGCCGTGCGAAATGCACGTGGTGGGTGCGATGAAAAAATCCGTGATCCAGCAACGCAAGCGCGAAGCGGCAGAAATACCCATGCAGTTCTACCGCCAGCGCCCAGCCAAGCTCACGCCACCCAACGTCGCGCGTTCCGCCACATTCGAATCCAGGGGCTGAAACCCTGGGCGTCGGTGGGCACCGACGGATCAAACCAGCTCATTTGCAAACGACGGAAGACCCGCTCCGGATGCGGCATCATGGCCGTGAAACGACCATCTGCCGTCGTCACCGCCGTCAATCCACCCGGACTGCCATTGGGATTGAAGGGATAGGCCTCGGTGGGTTGACCTTGATCATCCACGAAGCGCATCGCAGCCACGACCTGTGACGCATCCCCGCGTTGCGAGAAGTTGGCTTGCCCTTCTCCGTGTGAGACGGCAATCGGTAGACGGCTGCCAGCCATGCCTAGGAAAAACAAGCTGGGTGAGGACAGCACCTCCACCTGAGACAGCCGAGCCTCAAAGCGCTCACTCTGGTTGGTGGTGAATCGCGGCCAGGCTTGCGCACCTGGAATGATGGTGGCCAACTCGGCAAACATCTGACAGCCGTTGCAAACGCCCAGACCAAACGTGTCCTGACGCTGAAAGAACGCCTGCATGCGGTCCGACAGCGCCGAATTGAACAGGATGCTGCGTGCCCAACCCACCCCGGCACCCAGGGTGTCGCCATAGCTGAAACCACCACAAGCCACCAGTCCCTTGAAGTCTTCCAGGTTGGCGCGGCCTTGCTGCAAATCTGTCATGTGCACATCGTGCGCTTCAAAGCCGGCCAGATGAAAGGCGTAGGCCATCTCCACATGGGAATTCACACCTTGCTCACGCAAAATCGCCACCTTTGGACGCGCGCTGTGCACAAACGGTGCGGCCACATCGTCCATCACGCCGTCACAGAGGTGAACATGCAGACCCGTGTTCTGCGCCTGTCCGGCGCTGGCGTGTTCGGCATCCGCACAGTCGGGATTGTCACGTTCACGGCAAATCTTCCAACTCACACTGTCCCACACCTGATGCAGATCATGCAAAGGTGCGGAGAAAATTTCCTGGGCGTCACGCCAGACGGACAAGGCGCCCTTGCCCTTGTCGATCGTGGAAGACATCGGGCGGGTGGCACCCACTACATGGCTGTGCCGTGACAAGCCATGCTCACGCAGCAACTGAAGCACCTCGTTGCGATGCTCGGCCGCCACCTGAATGAGCACGCCCAGTTCTTCGTTGAACAAGGCCTTGAGCGACATTTCCTCACGACGCACCGACACCTGGGCCTCCCAGTTCTTGCTGTCTCCGTGGTCAGCACGGCTGTCGCCAATGCCATCCCCTTCGGTGATCAGCATGTCGATGTTGAGAGCCACCCCCACATGACCGGCAAACGCCATCTCGGCGGCGGTAGCCAGCAGGCCGCCATCACCACGGTCGTGATAGGCCAGCAGCAGTCCTCTTGAGCGCAAATCGTTGATGGCCTGGACCAGGCGAATCAGCCATTGCGGATCATCCAGGTCCGGTACCACGTCACCGGGCTGACCCATGACCTGCCCCAGCACGCTGCCCCCCATGCGCATTTGCCCTTGACCCAGATCGATCAGGATCAGGGATGTCTCACGCTCGGCATCGAGTTGGGGCGTGAGGGTGCCACGCACATCGTGGAGGCTGGCAAAGGCGGTGACGATCAGGCTGACCGGTGAAACCACCTTGTGTGTCTGTCCCTGGTCCTGCCACTGGGTACGCATTGACAAACTGTCCTTGCCCACTGGAATGGAAATGCCCAGCGCCGGACACAATTCCATGCCCACGGCACGGACCGTGTCGTACAGCGCGGCATCTTCGCCCGTCTCTCCGCAGGCAGCCATCCAGTTGGCCGACAGCTTCACACGGGACAACTCGATGGGCGCAGCCAGCAAATTGGTGATGGCCTCAGCCACTGCCATGCGGCCAGAAGCCGCAGGGTTCAAGGCCGCCAGCGGTGTCCGCTCGCCCAGCGCCATGGCCTCACCGGCGTGTCCCTTGAAGTCGGCCAGCGTGACAGCGCAATCCGCCACGGGCACCTGCCAAGGCCCCACCATCTGGTCACGGTGCGTCAGTCCACCCACGGTGCGGTCACCGATGGTCACCAGAAAGCGCTTGGACGCCACCGTGGGGTGACTCAGCACATCGATGACCGCTTGTTGCAGCGTGACACCTGTCCAGTCGGCAGGCTGACCCTGGAAGTCCACGCGCTGCACATCACGGTGCATGCGCGGTGGCTTGCCCAGCAGCACATTGAGCGGCATGTCCACGGGATGCGGTGATTGAGCGGTGGCTTTAGGCACCTCCGGGAGTTGAAGGTCTTGGGGTGTCAGCACGAGGTCACGTGCCTCAGTGGCCACGCCCACGACTGCAAAAGGACAGCGCTCACGCTCGCACAAGGACTCAAAGAGAGGCAGCGACGCTGGCGCGATGGCCAGCACATAGCGCTCCTGGCTTTCGTTGCACCAGATCTCCTTGGGTGCCAGGCCAGACTCTTCCAGCGGAATGGCGCGCAAATCAAAACGGGCGCCACGACCGGCGTCATTCACCAACTCCGGGAAGGCATTGGAGAGCCCACCGGCCCCCACGTCATGAATCGCCAGAATGGGGTTGTCCGAGCCCAGTACCCAGCAATGGTTGATCACTTCCTGGGCCCGACGCTCGATCTCGGGGTTGCCGCGTTGGACGGAGTCGAAGTCCAGCGACGCGGCATTGGTGCCACTGGCCATGGAACTGGCCGCACCGCCCCCCATGCCAATGCGCATGCCTGGACCACCCAGTTGAATCAGCAAGGTGCCGGCGGGAAACTCGATCTTGCGGGTTTGATGT
>VEQI01000045.1 GCA_018883305.1 Limnohabitans sp.
GGGCATGCAAGTTCAGGCGCGCCCCACCCGCTCACAGGCGGGGCTGTCGCTCAGTCCTGAATAAAGAAAGCGCGCAGATCAGACCGCCAGACGCGAACCCGGCATGGCCACGTCTTTCGGATGGATGACCACCCATTTGCCGTTTTGCAACTGCTTGATGCGATTGAGGTCGTCCCCGTAGTTGTTGGGACCGTCAAAGCGCAGCTTGCCCACCACAGTGTCCACTTTGTTGGCTTTCAACCAGTCGGCAATTTTGCGATCTTCCAGGCTGTTGGCCCCCTTGATGCCCGCTTCCAGAATTTGCCAGCCCGTGACGGCATTGGCGGCCTGGAGCTCAAAGGCCGTGTCCGGCAAGCCCGCCTTGCCTGCGCGCTCGTTATAGATCTTGATGATCTCGCCCACACCTGGCTGGTTGGTGAACGGCGCGTGCTGCTCGAAGGTGGTGACTGTCAGCACATTGGCAGCCAGTGGCGACTGAGCCAGCGGACCGGGCGTGGGGTACAAATGGAACTGCAGCTTGGGCCGGTAATCGATCTTGTTCATGGCCTCCAGCAACTGAATGCTTTCGGGCCCAATGGAACCAATCCAGACCAGGTCGGCGTTGGCCTCTTTCAGGCGTGCGGCAATCGGGCCGTACTCTTTGTTGCCGAATTCCCATTCCAGCCAGAGCTTCTCCTGCAGGCCGCGCTTTTTGAACACCTCACGCGCACCATGCGACATGAACACCACCGAGGGAAACTTGCTGGTGACCATGGCCACGGTCTTGGGCGACTGACCACCCGCCGTCAGGCTGTCCATCAAGGTGGTGGGCACCGTGGTGCCAGGGTCGCTGCCCATGACATAGCCGGAGAAGTGCATGTCGTACTTGGCCAGGGAGGGAATGCCAAACGAGTTGGTCACCAGCACCTTGCCGTTGCGTTGCGCCACACCCATGGCGGCCAGCGAGTTGGCGGTGGCATAAGGCCCCATCAGCAGATCAACTTTCTCGCCGGTGACGAGTTGCTCATACAGGGTACGCGCCAGATCCGGCTTGGATTGATCGTCCTTGACAATCCACTCGACCGGACGCCCCAGCCACCCCCCGCGCTTGTTGATTTGCTCGATGTAGATCTCGGCGGCAATCTTGTGCACCACGGCGGTGCCGGCCAGGGGGCCGGTCAGGGAGAGCGAGCTGCCCACGCGGATGGGGCGGTTTTGCGCATGCAGGCCGGTCAGCGGCGAGGCCAGCATGGTGGCGGCGCCCAGCGCCTGCAAAAACGGTCTTCTTTGCATGATTCAGTCTCCCTGATGATGAGTCAATGCGCTGTGGGCGAATTCTGACCGTACCATGGTGTACCGAGCAAGCGCGGATACCCTGACCTGTCATGCCCGTGACTCGCCATCCATGCCCTCGCCCACAGACTATGCCCCCGATGAATGCCACCACCGCTCTGATGACACCGCTGGACGTGTTGCGACGCTTCCCGGCCCACGATTTTTCCTTGGCCAATTTTTTTGCCAGCCGCTGCGCCGCCCAGGCCGATCGCTCGATGGTGGAGTACGAAGACCAGGTCATGACCTGGGGTGAATGCGCCAGCCGTGCCGACCACGCGGTGCAATGGCTGCAAGACCGAGGCGTGAAGACTGGCGACCGCATTGGCCTGATGGCCTATAACCACCCCGCCACCGTGGTGCTGATGCTGGCCTGCGCCCGACTGGGTGCCATCGTCGTGCCCTGCAACCCGGAGTTTGACGCCAAAGAAGCCCGCTATATTTTTGAGCATGCCGGCGTGTGCGGTGTCATTTGCTCGCCCGAGCCCAGTCAGCGTGTGGCCGAGGCGGTCTCTGGCATCACCCCGGCGCCCTGGCGGGTCATCATTGACCAGCCTTGGGACCTCGAGCCCTCGCTGATGGACCAATGGGCGCGCAGTGGCACCGACAGCACCACTTGCGTGGGTACCGCCGACAGCACCCTTTTGATCATTTACACCTCGGGCACCACGGGTTTTCCCAAGGGCGTGATGCACAGCCAGCGCAGCTATTTGCTCACGGCGGAAGCCTTTGTGCAACGCATGTTCCTGCAGCCCGACGAGCGGGTGATGTGCGTGCTGCCGCTGTTTCACATCAACGCCCTGATGTACTCACTGGGTGGCGCCATGGCCTGTGGCGGCACGCTGATCCTGATCCGGAAGTTTTCCGCCTCTGCCTTCTGGCAGCAAGTATCCAACTACCGCGCCACCGAGGTGAACGTGATCATGTCGGCGGCGGCCATCTTGTCGCGTCGCCCGCCCGAGGAGTTTGTGCCGGGTCATCAGCTGCACAAAATGTTTCTGGCCCCGCTCAATCGCGACTTGCTGGACACCTTCCAGAAGCGTTTTGGCGTGAGTACCCTCATCGAGTGTTACGGCATGACAGAAATTCCGGGCGTGCTGAGCAACCCATTCCAGGGGCCGCACAAACTGGGCAGCATGGGATGCATTTCCCCCCACCCGGACCCGGCCATCGAACGCCCGCAAGTGCGCATCATCAACGATGAAGGGCAGGAAGCCGCCGTCGGCGAGATTGGCGAGCTAACCGTGCGCACGCCCACGCTGATGCAGGGTTACTTCAACGATCCGTCGCAAACGGCGGCCAGTTTTGACAACGGCTGGTTCCTGACCGGCGACCTGTGCTGGCGCGACGCCGACGACTACCTTTTCTTCTTCACCCGCAAGAAAGACATCATTCGCCGCCGGGGAGAAAACATCTCGGGCGCCGAGATCGACAACGTGATTGGCAGCCACCCTGACGTGCTGGAGTGTGCCGCCATCGGCGTGGCCTCTGAACTGGGTGAGGAGGAAATTCTGGTGGCCGTGGTGCCACGCGCCGGCGCCAGCCTCACGCCCCAACAAGTGCACGCCCACGCGCAAGCCCATCTGTCCACCATCAAACAACCGCGTTATATTGCGATGGTTGAGCAATTGCCGCACACCGGATCGATGAAAATCGCCAAGTTCCGGCTCAAGCCCGGCAATGATTTACGAGACAAGGCCACCGACTTTCATAACCACTGAGGATGACCACTGCGATGAACGCCCCCGACAAAAATGCGCACACGATTGAAAATCTGTACGACGCCACCGACCTGATCACCGACGAGGTGCTCAAGCGCTATGAAAACACGCCCGATCCGCGACTGCGCCAGATCATGCTGTCGCTGGTCAAGCACATTCACAGTTTTGCCAAGGAAGTGAAGCTGTCGGCCAATGAGTGGGCGTTTGCCATGCAGTTCCTGGAAGAGACCGGCAAGTGGTGCGGTCCTGGACGCAATGAGTTCATGATTTTTTCGGACGCGCTGGGCCTGTCCATGCTGACCGTGACGCAAGACTATCCGCGTCCGGCCCATGCCACGGAGCCCACGCTGGTAGGCCCCTTCCTGCTGGAAGATGCCCCCGAGTTCCCGCTGGGTTCGGACATCAGTGCTGGAGCCGCCGGCACGCCCATGCATGCGCAAGGACGCATTCTGGACACCGAAGGCCAGCCCATCGCCAACGCCATCATCGACGTGTGGCACTCGGATGACCGTGGGCTGTACGACGTGCAAACGGATCTGGAGACCAACGGCCCCTGGGCCCGCGCCGTACTGCACTCCGATGCGCAAGGTCGCTACCACTTCTGGTCCGTGCTGCCGGTGGATTACCCCATCCCGTCCGACGGCACCGCCCAGATCATGCTGCGCGCCACCACCGGCCGCACCTGGCGTCCGGCTCACTTGCATTACCGCATTCGCGCCGAAGGTTTCCGTCCGCTGGTCACCCACATCTTTGACCGCAACAGCAAGAACCTGGATGGTGACGCGGTGTTTGGCGTGCGCCCGTCCCTGATCGCCGACTTCGTTCGTCAAAAGCCCGGCACCGCGCCCGACGGCAAGGTCATGAAAGACGACTTCTACACGCTGAACTACGACTTCGTGATGACGCGTCCTTAAGTGATATCAGGCGCTGGCTGAGCCAGGGGCTTGGCCAGCACCTTGTCGATCCGGCGCCCGTCCAGATCGACCACTTCAAACTCCCACCCCTGAACCTGTACCCGCTCGCCCTCCAAGGGCACTCGCCCGCTGACGGACATGATCAGCCCGGCCAGCGTGTTGTAGAGCCCTCTCGCCTCACCCGGCAGCTCGTCCAGCCCCAGGCGGGTCTTGAGTTCCACCACGGGAATAGCTCCATCCAGCAACCAGCTGCCATCGCCCCTGGCAGTGGCCCAGCTGTCTTGCGTCAGCGTGTGATCCGCCCATTCACCGGTGATGGCTTCCAACAAGTCTCGGGGCGTCATGAGCCCCTGCACCACACCGTATTCATCCACCACCATCACCATGCGGCCCCGCTGCACGGGCTGACGCGAACGTGAGGCGGGCCGGCGAAACTGCTCCAGCAAATCCAGGCCACTGAGCGTTTCAGGCGCAAAGGCCACGGGCACGGCCAACGCTTCCAGCAATTGATCGTCCGACGCGCGCTGCGTGAGTTCGGCCAGGCTGACAATGCCCACCACGTCATCCAGTCCGCCCCGACACACCGGATACCAGGAATGCGCTGGTGTGTCACGCAGTTGTTCACGCGCCTGTTGCACCGTGTCACGCGCCGACAGCCAGTCGATGTCGGAGCGCGGCACCATCAGTGACGTGAGTGGCCGGTCATCCAGGTGAAACACGTTCTTGACCATTTGGTGCTCTTGCTGCTCAATCAGCCCCGCGTGCACCCCTTCGCTCAGACTGGCGCTGATTTCCTCTTCCGTCACGGCGTGGCGATGTCGAGTGTCCATGCGCAACAATCGCAACACTGCCGCCGTGCTGGCTGACAGCAGCGCAATGAATGGACGCATCACCACGGCCAGTCCGCGCATCAGCGGTGCGGTCCGGCGAGCAATGGTCTCCGGAAACAACTGGCCAATCCGCTTGGGCACGAGCTCGCCAAAGATGATGGTGAGAAACGTGATGAGCGTGACCACGCTGGCCGTGGCTACCAGCGTGGCCCCCGCAGACGGCATGCCCGCAGAGACCAGCCAACCAGACACGATCTCGCTGAAAGCGGCCTCGCCCACAATGCCATTGAGCACGCCAATCGAGGTGATGCCGATCTGGATGGTGGACAAGAACTGGGTGGGGCGCTCCAGCATTTGCAGGGCCACATCCGCACCATGCTCGCCTGCCTCCTGCAAGGCCAGCAGGCGCACCTTGCGGCTGGACGACAAGGCCATTTCGGACATGGCGAACAGTCCGTTCAACAGGATCAGGACGATGATGAGAAGAATATCCATGACAGGAAGATAAGGCTCGGATGCCGGACAATGCCGACATGGCACTTTACTTGATCGGCGACGTCCAGGGTTGTCATGATGCCCTCACACGATTGCTGTATGCGCTGGACTTCTCGCCCAGCCGCGATACCTTGTTCCTGCTGGGGGATCTGGTCAACCGTGGCCCGGACAACCTGGGCGTGCTGCGCCGGCTACAAGGTCTGGGCGCCAGTGCACGTTGCCTGCTGGGCAACCATGACCTGCATTTGCTGGCCTTGCACCGTGGGCTGGTCCCACTCAAGCGCGGAGACACGCTGCAGGATGTGCTGGAGTCGCCCGATCGTGACGCACTCATGCATTGGTTGCAACAGCAGTCACTGGCCATTCAGCATGATGACTGCCTCATGGTTCACGCGGGGGTGCTCCCTTCCTGGACGGTCGAACAAACCTTGGCGCTGGCGGCCGAAATGGAGCAAGTGCTTCGTGGGCCGCAAGCCGAGGTGTTTTTCCAGCACATGTACGGCAACCTCCCCGATCAATGGCGGGACGACTTGCAAGGACCTGAACGCTGGCGTGTAATCGTGAACGGTCTGACCCGTGTGCGCTTTTGCACCCCCGAAGGACGCATGGATTTCATGGCCAAGGAAGGTCTGGCCGATGCGCCACCCGGCTATCTGCCTTGGTTTGATGTTCCCACGCGCCGCACCCAAAATGTGCGCGTGGTGTTTGGGCATTGGTCCACCCTGGGTGGCATGACACGCCCGGATGTGAAGTGTCTGGACACGGGTTGCGTGTGGGGCGGCCACCTCACGGCCTGGGAATGGGAGCGGCACGGCGCGGGGCGAACCGTGCAGGTTGCTGCACACGCCTGAGCGGCCACTGGCATGCCAAGCCGCTCGGAACGCGTCAGGCCGGCTCGCCGGACTTGAACAGAGCGGCCACTTTGCGCTTGGTCTTGATGTTGGTCGACAAACTGCGCGAGGGCTTGTTGCTGGTGGACTCCCAGGCAGGCGCCGGCGCACCCTCGGCCGGAGCCGAAGCTTCGTAAGGTTTGTCAAAGAAGGGATCGACTGGCGCAGCCGTGCGACCACGTCCGCCGCTGCGTGAAGCGGAAGACAGTTCAGTCACATCACGCGGATCATCCTCACCCCAGGCACGCCGCCCGGAATTGAAACGCCCACGTGGGCGCTCCTCCTCGAACTCCACGGCTTCCAGTTCGATTTTTTTCTTGATGAGCTTTTCAATGTCTGACACCAGGCGTTGATCGCTGCCCGAGACAAAGGTGATCGCCAGTCCCGAAGCGCCTGCACGACCGGTGCGGCCAATGCGGTGCACGTAATCCTCGGCATTGAAAGGCACATCGAAATTGAACACCGCCGGCACGTCCTTGATGTCCAGACCGCGCGCGGCCACATCGGTACACACCAGCAGTTCCACCTCGCCGCGCTTGAATGCGTCCAAGGCTTTCAAGCGCTCATCCTGGCTTTTATCACCGTGCAGGGCGGCAGTCTTGAGGCCGTCTCGCTCCAGTGAGCGGGCCAGACGCGCGCAGCCCAGCTTGCTGTTGACAAACACAAACGCCTGCTTGATGCTGTTGCGGGTCACCAACTGGCGCAGGGCACGACGCTTGTCGTCATCGCCCACGCTGTAAAAATGCTGCGACACCGTGGAGGCGGTTTCATTGGGACGCGCCACCTCGATGGTGACCGGGTTTTGCAAATAGCTGGAGGCCAGTCGCTTGATCTCGGGTGAGAACGTGGCGGAGAACAGCAGCGTGGTGCGCTGTTTGGGCAAATAACTCAGGATGCGCTGCAGGTCCGGCAGAAAGCCAATATCGAGCATGCGGTCGGCTTCATCGAGCACCACGTATTCCACCTGGTTGAGCACCGCGGTCTTGGCTTCGATGTGGTCCAGCAAACGGCCCGGCGTAGCCACCAGCACCTCCACCCCTTTTTTGAGCTCCAGTGTCTGGGGCTTCATGTCCATGCCGCCAAACACCACGGTGCTGCGCAACTGCGTGTACTTGGCGTAGAGCTTGATTTGCTGAGCCACCTGGTCGGCCAGTTCACGGGTGGGCAGCAACACCAGCGCACGCACGGGGTGGCGCGCCGGTGAAGTGGAACTGTTTTCGTGACGCAGCATGCGCTGCAGCAGCGGCAGCGAGAAAGCGGCAGTTTTACCGGTGCCGGTCTGCGCCGCACCCATCACGTCCTGGCCGGCAAGCACCACCGGAATGGCCTGGGCCTGAATGGGGGTCATGGACTCGTAGCCCATTTCGGCCACGGCACGTGCCAGCGTGGGCGCCAGCTGCAAATTGGAAAAAGAACTCATGTCAGGCGCTATTGTCGCATCCTTGCCTGACAACAGCGTCTAGGACACCGCATGGCGTGCGCTCGACCCTTGAAACAGCCCACCCTCAGGTCTTGGGCAGGGTGACGCCCACCTGGCCCTGGTACTTGCCGCCCCGGTCCTTGTAGCTGGTTTCGCAGACTTCGTCACTCTCAAAGAACAGCACCTGGGCGCAGCCCTCTCCGGCGTAGATCTTGGCCGGCAGCGGCGTGGTGTTGCTGAATTCCAGCGTCACATAGCCTTCCCACTCGGGCTCAAAGGGGGTGACATTCACAATGATGCCGCAGCGGGCATACGTGCTTTTGCCCAAGCAGATGGTCAGCACGCTGCGAGGAATACGAAAGTACTCCACCGTGCGTGCCAGGGCAAAGCTGTTGGGCGGGATGATGCAGACATCCGATTCAATATCCACAAAACTGCGCTCGTCAAAATTCTTGGGGTCCACCACCGTACTGAACAGGTTGGTGAACACCTTGAACTCGGGGGCGCAGCGAATGTCGTAGCCATAGCTGCTGGTGCCGTAGCTGACAATCTTCTGGCCGTCGCGCTGGCGGATCTGGCCAGGCTCAAACGGCTCGATCATGCCGTGCTGTTCGGCCATGCGGCGGATCCACTTGTCGGATTTGATGCTCATGGCGCGATTTTAGGGGGTGCGAGGTGCCGGGGAACGGTGCAAGCGCGGAGAGACACCGGCCACCAGGAAGTCCATGCTCCGGATGCGCTCATCCGACATCACCTCGCCCGCAGGTAACACGGTCTTGCCGTCCTGATCGATCAGGGGTCCTCGAAACGGGTGCAGTCGCCCGGCCGCGATGTCATCACGTCTGGCCAGCACCTCCCGACGGACCGGTGCTGGCACGGTCTTGCCAAAGGCCTGCACTTTGACCATGCCCTCTTTCACGCCCCCCCAGGTGTCAGTGGAGGTCCACTGCCCCTGCATCAAGTCACGGGCACGCTGGGTGTAGTAGTCGCCCCAGTGATGCGTCACGGCCAGCAGTTGCGCCGTTGGCGCCACATCGCGCATGTCGGAGTGATAGGCCACCGCCCAGCGGCCGCGTTCTTGCGCAGCCACCATCACGGCGTTGGAACCGGTGTGAAAGGCCAGCACATCGGCGTTCTGGTTCATCAGCGTCATGGCAGCCTCACGTTCGCGCGCCGGGTCAAACCAGGCGTGCAACCAAATTACCTTGACCTGCGCATCGGGCCGCACGGAACGCATTCCCTGTGTGAAAGCATTGATGCCTTGCAACACTTCCGGAATCGGAAAACTCGCCACATAGCCGGCCACATGCGATTTGCTGACGCGCCCCGCTGCCACGCCGGCCAGATAGCGTCCTTCGTAGTAACGGGCATTGTCAGTGGCGACATTGGCCGCGCGTTTGTAGCCGGTGATGGACTCGAATCGCGCCTGTGGGAACTCGGCGGCCACGCGCAATGTGGGCTCCATGTAACCAAAGCTGGGGGTGATGATGAGGTCCACGCCATCACGCGCCATCTCACGGATCACGCGCTCGGCATCGGCGCCTTCGGCCACGTTTTCCACATAACGTGTGACCACGCGTCGCGTGGCCTGGGGTGTGTTGATGGCGGACTCCATGGCACGTCGCCCCGCATCATGCTGCGCCACCCAACCCGAAGGGGTGAGCGGAGCCACATACACAAAGCCCACTTGCAAGGGAGGTGGTTCGGCGCGTGCAAGCGTCACTGCGCCCAAGAAAACGACAGAAAAAAAGGCCCGTGACCAGGCCTTGAGGTTTTTATACATGGTGTTCCTCTACATGGCTCCAAAGGGAGCAAACAGCTGAAGCGGCGCTCTGTCAATACAGAACTCCATCCGGGATTTTACACGTTGCAGTTATTGCCAGACGCGCAACGCCGCCGCACACGTGACGGGACAAGCCACCCTCAGCTGACGATCCCCAGATGCCAGGGCACGAACTCGTGATCACCCAGGCCCAGCAACTCGCTCTTGGTCTTGTCGCCCGAGGCCGTGCGCAGCAGGTAATCAAAAATGCGTTGTCCCATTTGTTGCATGTCGCACTCGCCGTCCAGAATGGCGCCGCAATTGATATCCATGTCCTCCTCCAGACGCTTGAACATGGGCGTGTTGCTGGCCAGCTTGATGGTCGGCGCGGGCTTGCTGCCAAACATCGAGCCACGCCCGGTAGTGAAGCAAATGAGATTGGCACCGCTGGCAATCTGCCCGGTGGTGGCCACCGGGTCGTAACCGGGCGAGTCCATGAACACAAAGCCGGGCTTGTCGATCGGCTCAGCGTAGCGATAGACCTCCACCAGGGGTGTGGTGCCCCCTTTCATCGCAGAGCCCAGTGACTTCTCGAAAATATTGGCCAGTCCACCGGCCTGGTTTCCATGACCCACCACCCCGTTGAATTGCGCGTTGTGGCCACGGGTGTATTCGGCCCACCAGGCCAGTCGGTCCAACAGTTTCTGCCCGACCTCAGGCGAGACGGCACGGCGTGTCAACATGAACTCCACGCCGTGAATTTCGGGGGTCTCGGACAGAATGGCGGTGCCGCCCTGGCGCACCAGAATGTCCATGGCGGCCCCCAGTGCCGGGTTGCAGGTGATACCGGAAAAGCCGTCCGATCCACCACATTCCAGCCCCACTTTCAAATGCGAGGCGCTCACGGCGGTACGTTGCGCCCGGTTGGCGATGGGCAAGATGTCGTTGATGGCAGCAATACCTGCCTCGATGGTGGCGCGCGTGCCGCCCGTGTCCTGCATCACCAGGCTGCGCACGGTATCGCCCTCCACCAGGCCCTGAGAGCTCAGCAGATCCGCCACCTGGTTGCGTTCGCAACCCAACCCCACAATCAGAATGCCCGCCAGATTGGCGTGACGTGCATAGCCCGCAATCGTGCGTCGCAGCAAATCGAAATGCTCGCTGGGTGAGGACATGCCGCAGCCACTGGTTTGTGCGAATGCCACCACACCATCCACTTGTGGGAAGTCCGCCAACCGCTCGGGGGTGAAGTGCGCCGCGATGCGGTTGATCACGGTGGCCGAGCAATTGACCGAACTGACGATACCGATGAAATTGCGCGTGCCCACCTGACCGTTGGCACGCACAAAGCCTTGAAACGTGGCTCGGTCTGCTTCAGGCACATACGCCACCGGCTTGACGTCTTGACCGAACGCGGGGTCTCGGTACTCATCCACCAGCGCCAGGTTGTGGCTGTGCACATGCTCACCCGGCTCGATGTCGCGCGTGGCGGCGCCAATCACCACGTTGTACTTGCGCACGCGCTCACCCAGCGCAATGCGGCGCGCGGCCACCTTGTGGCCTGCCGGCAACTGGGCCTTGGTGCGAATATTGAATTCGGGCAAAGACTGGCCCAGGGCCAGGGGGTGACGCACCACCAGCACGTTGTCGTCGGGGTGCAGTCGAATCAAGGGGGAAATGGCATCCATGGCAAGCAATTCAACCGGGTCAGTTTTTGGCCATCAACTCTTTGAGCTTGAGTCGCTCAATCAGCTGCGTTTCTTTTTTATAGACAGCGCTGGCGTATTTTTCATAGTCGGGGCCATCCAGGTACATCACCGGTGCGTCGATCTTGTCGCAGGCGGAGATGAATTCAGGACTGGCCACAGCCACCTTGAAGGCCTCACGCAGACGTCGTTCAATGGCGGGGTCCAGCCCCTTGGGTGCACCCACGCCGTTGGGCGCGTCCACCACCACATCAAACCCCTGCTCACGCAAGGTTTGCACCTCTGGGAAGTCCTGGGTGCGCTTTTCGCCCCAGGTGGCCAGCAAGCGCAACTTGCCGGATTTCACATGCGCGGCCCAAGAGCTGGAATCGGCCAGCGAATCGAGTTGTCCGCCCAGCAAGTCCTGCAGGGCCGGCGCACCTCCTTTGTAGGGGATGTGGTTGAACTGCACGCCTGCCACCGCAGCAAACTCTTCCATGCCCACGTGTGTGGCGCCCCCCAAACCCGAGCTGCCATAAGTGACCTTGCCCGGGTTGGCCTTGGCATGCGCCACAAATTCCTTGAGGGTCTTCCAGGGCGCGTCCGCACGCACGGCAATGCCAAACGTCTGGCCGGAGGTACGTGCCAGATAGGTGAGGTCTTTCATCGGATCCACCTGCACACTGCCTAGTTGCGAAAAGCGCGTGACCGAGATCGGGATCTGTCCCACCGTGTATCCATCCGGTTTTGCACCAGCCAGCGCCTTGAGGCCCACCATGCCCGAAGCCCCTGCACGGTTTTCCAGCACCATGGGCTGGCCCAGCTGACGGCCGGCGGCCACGCACAGTGCGCGCATGGTGGCGTCAGCCGTGCCTCCGGCCGGCCAGGGACAAATAAAGGTGATAGGGCGCTCTGGATAGGCGGCGGCCGACGCAGTACCTGTGCCGGCACCTGCCAGGGCGGCCGTGGTGGTCAACAAAAAATCTCGACGAGTGGTGTTCATGCTGTCTCCTGTCTGGACGTGTCTCATGGGAGGCCGTTGGCCAGCGGGGTTTTACCCTATCATGCCACGGCGTGACACACGCTTTGAACAGGAAGACTTGCATGACCCCTTTGCGCCTGCGTCGTCGTTGGATCGGATGGGCCGCTGTGGCCGCCTGGTCGGCATCCATGATGCCCAGCCTGTGGGCTCAAACCACCACGTCCATACCCCCCACACCGGGCTGGCCCGAGCGCCCGATCCAACTGCTCATCCCCTACCCGCCTGGCGGCAGCGCCGATCTGTTGGGTCGTCCACTGGCCATGAAGTTGCAAGAGCGGTTGGGACAGAGTGTGACCCTGGATTACAAGCCGGGCGCTGGCGGTACCGTGGCTTCACAAGCGCTGGCGCGCGCCAAGCCTGATGGTCACACGCTCATTCTGGTGCTGGCCGCGCATGCCATCAACCACAGTCTGTATCCCAAGCTGCCGTATGACACACGCAAGGACTTTGCACCCGTGTCGCTGGTGGCCAACTTGCCCATGATCGTGGCGGCCAGCAGTGCGCTGAAGGCCAACACCATCCCAGAGTTGATCGCCGCCGCCAAGGCTGCGCCAGGCAAACTCACCTTCGGCTCGGCCGGCAACGGCAACACCGGCCACCTGGCCGCAGAACTGTTCAGCAGCCAGGCCGGCATCAAGATGACGCACGTGCCCTACAAAGGCAGCGCCGGGGTGGTCAACGCCATGCTGGCTGGGGAGATTGATCTCACCTTCGACAGCATCTCAACCTCCTGGCCCCACATCAAGTCAGGCCGCATGCGCGCACTGGCCGTGACGGGTGACAAGCGCGCGGCCATCGCGCCGGACGTCCCCACCATGATGGAGGCCGGGATGGCGGGCTTTGTGATCAACGGTTGGTATGCCATCCTGGCGCCTGCGGGTACGCCCGCGCCCATCGTGGAACGCCTGAGCAAGGAGATCGCCGCCGTCCTCACCTTGCCGGATCTACGGGCCCAGATCATGGCCGGCGGTTACGACCCGGTGGGCTCCACGCCCGCTGCACTGGGCACCCACATCGATGCGGAGATCCATCGATGGAACAAGGTGGTGCGCGAGTCTGGCGCCAAGGTCGATTAATCCACTGCAACAAGCGCAACCCCATGACCGTTCTTTGCACCCTTCGTCGCCATGTGTTGACCCTCACCGCAGCTCTCATTGCCTTGCCAGGCCTGGCCCAGGAGGAATGGCCCAATCGCCCCGTGAAGCTGATTGTCCCCTTCACGGCGGGCGGCCCCACGGACACCGTGGCACGGCTGATGGCCACGCACTTGCAAAGCCTGTGGAAGCAACCGGTGGTGATCGACTACAAACCGGGCGCAGGCACCGTGCTGGGCACCACCGCGGTGGCCAAGTCAGCCCCCGATGGCTACACCCTGGGCATGGCCATCACGGCCCTCACCATCAATCCCAGTCTGCAGGCCAACCTGCCCTATGACACCGTCAAGGAACTGGTGGGCGTGTCCTTGGTGGCGCAAGCGCATTTCGGGCTGTTTGCCCATCCGTCCTTGCCGGTGAACAACATCGCCGAATTGATTGCCTACGGCAAACAAAACCCCAACGCGCTGAGCTACGCCACACCCGGCACCGGCACGGGGACACATCTGGCCGGCGAGATGCTGGCCCACAAGGCGGGCATTCGCATGGTGCATGTGCCCTACAAGGGCAGTGCACCGGCAC
>VEQI01000046.1 GCA_018883305.1 Limnohabitans sp.
GCCTTTGATGTAATCCCTCAGGACCCCACCCGCGCTGAATACCGACAGGGGGGCACGCTGGGCGACGATCGGAAACACTGGTTTCGCGCCAAGTTTTTTCAGCAGTACCGGCTGTTTTTTCGTTACCACGCTGCGGCCAAGATGATCGTCTACGCCTGGGTCAATGATGACGACACCAAGCGAGCCTACGAGAGCAGCGACGATGCCTACCGCGTCTTTCGCAAAATGCTCGAGAGCGGCCATCCGCCTGACGACTGGAGTCAGCTGCTGAGCCAAGCCGAACTTGAGGGGCCTCGGCTGCAGCGTGTGCTCAACACTTTAGGCGAATAAGGTCACTGCCCTTGGGGAACGCAATCCTCAGCAGCCATGCAGCGGGATTTTCAACGTTCGTGTCGGTCCGGATTAGCCTAGGGAACTTATTCAGCGCTGACCGTGATGTCGTAGCCGTGTTGTTTCAGCAAGGCGTTTTTCTTGGCCTGGGCGAGGTCTTCAGCCATCATTTCGGCGCACATGGCTTGCACGGTGACTTCGGGCACCCAGCCTAATTTCTGTTTGGCCTTGCTGGGGTCGCCCAGCAGGGTTTCGACTTCGGTGGGGCGGAAATAGCGGGGGTCGATGCGCACCACCACGTCGCCCACCTTCAAGGCCGGGGCATGGGGGCCTGTGACCGATGTCACCACGGCTTTTTCTTCCAGGCCCTGGCCTTCAAAGCGCAACTGCAGGCCCAGCTCTTGCGCCGACCAGGCAATGAACTGGCGCACACTGAACTGCACGCCGGTGGCAATCACAAAATCTTCGGGGGTTTCTTGCTGCAGCATCAGCCACTGCATGCGCACATAGTCTTTGGCGTGGCCCCAGTCGCGCAAGGCATCCAGGTTGCCCATGTACAGGCATTGCTCGAGGCCTTGGGCCATGTTGGCCAAGCCGCGCGTGATTTTGCGGGTGACAAAGGTTTCGCCCCGGCGCGGCGACTCATGGTTGAACAAGATGCCATTGCAGGCATACATGCCATAGGCCTCACGGTAGTTCACCGTGATCCAGTAGGCGTACATCTTGGCCACCGCATAGGGGCTGCGGGGATAGAACGGCGTGGTTTCTTTTTGGGGTGTTTCCTGCACCAAGCCGTAGAGCTCCGAGGTCGAGGCCTGGTAGAAGCGGGTCTTTTTTTCCAGCCCGAGGATTCGAATGGCTTCCAGCAGCCGCAGTGTGCCCATGGCGTCCACGTCGGCGGTGTACTCGGGGCTTTCAAAACTCACCGCCACATGGCTTTGCGCGCCCAGGTTGTAAATTTCGTCGGGCTGGGTTTCTTGCACGATGCGAATCAGGTTGCTGGTGTCGGTCAGGTCACCGTAGTGCAGTTTGAAGCGCGCGTTTTCAATGTGCGGGTCCTGGTAAATGTGGTCCACACGCTGGGTGTTGAACAGGCTGGCACGCCGCTTGATGCCATGCACCACATAGCCTTTGTCCAGCAAAAACTCGGCAAGGTAGGAGCCATCCTGCCCGGTGATGCCAGTGATCAACGCCACTTTGTTTGTCGCAGTCATGTCGGTCTCTTTGAGTCAGTGCCGGTGGCGTAGTTTGCCAAAAAATCCTGGTAGGCCCTTTGCAAGCCTTGCGCCAAACCCACCTGGGGGGTCCAGCCCAAAGCCCGCAGCCGCTGACTGTCCATCAGTTTTCGGGGCGTGCCGTCAGGTTTTTGGGTGTCAAACACAATCTGGCCGGTGTAGCCTACCACTTGTGCCACCGTGCGGGCTGCTTCTGCAATGGTCACATCGTCGCCCCAGCCCACGTTGATGTGACTCAGCATGGGCTGGGTGTGCTGCTGGTACACAGCCGCCGGCAAATTCATCACATGCACGCTGGCAGAAGCCATGTCGTCCACATACAAAAACTCGCGCCGCGGGGTGCCGCTGCCCCACACGGTCACTTGCGGCAACCCGTCGCGTTGAGCCTCGTGAAAGCGCCGAATCAGGGCCGGCAGCACATGGGAATTTTCAGGATGGTAGTTGTCACCGGGGCCATAGAGGTTGGTGGGCATGACGCTGCGGTAGTCCACGCCATGGCTGGCAGCGTACTGGCGGTTGTAGCTTTCGCACAGTTTGATGCCGGCAATTTTGGCAATCGCATAGGGCTCGTTGGTGGCCTCCAGGGTACCGGTCAACAAAGCATCTTCACGCATCGGTTGCGCGGCCAGGCGCGGATAGATGCAGCTCGAGCCTAAAAACAACAACTTGCGAACACCGTGGGCAAAGGCAGCCTGAATCACGTTGGCTTGAATCATCAGGTTGTCGTAGATGAAATCGGCCGGGTAGGTGTTGTTGGCATGAATGCCACCCACCCTGGCCGCCGCCAGGTACACCTGGGTAGGGCGGTGCTGGCCAAAAAACGCATTCACCGCCTGCTGGTTCGTCAGGTCCAGCTCGGCATGGGTGGCGGTGACCAGGTCTTGCGGCGCATGGCCTTGGGCCCGCAAGGCTCGCACAATGGCCGAGCCCACCATGCCGCGGTGGCCTGCAATGTAAATTTTGTCGGGCGTGTGTTGCACAGAAAGCTCGATGAATCAGGGAGTGAACAGCGATTGGGTCAGCGTCATGGCATCGGCGGGTTTCACGCCTTTGCTCAGTTGGTAGCTCAGCGACTGCTCCGACAAGGTCATGTGCAGGTTCAGGCGCTGGCGTTGCACGTCAAAGCTCGCCAAAATGGCATTGACCACATCGGTGGCCTTGGCCACACCCGCCTCGTAGGCCTTCTCTGTGGACGCCACGGTGGCTTGCGAAATTTCCACGGCCTTGCTGCGGTAGGCCATTTCCTGGGCATACGCCTTCAAAGAAAAGCCGCCACTGACGCTTTCCAGCCGCACTTGCTCCATGGCCTCTGCCAGCGCGGCCTCGGCCTTTTGAATGTCCAGCTCGGCGCGTTGCCTGGCCGACAAAGAATACGCCGACAGCCCGGTGGGCATGGAAATTTGCACGCCCTTGTAAATGTCCTGTGCGCCATTGAAATGCGTGGTGCGGTAAATGGCGTTCACCGTGGGCACATAGGCGTTTCGGGCACGGGTCAGGCCCAGCTGCGCAAATTCCACCTGGGCTTTGGCCTGCAAAATGGTCGGGCTCAACGCCACATCGCGGTCAATCAAGGCCTGGGGCAGCTCAAAGCTGGCGGCACGCTGGTAATCGGGTTTGACAAAAATTTGAACGGTTTGCAAGCCCGTGGCCGACAGGTAGCGCTGTTGTGCAAAGGTGATGTCGGCCTGCAAGGCCTGGTAGCGGGCCATCGCCTGGGTGTACTGCACCTGGGCGGTGGTGACATCGATCACACTGCCACTGCCCAGCTCAAAGCGCCGCGCCGCCCGCTGCACCTGCTTGTCCAGCGCCTGAGCCTCTTGCAGCGCGAGCGATTCCATTTCCTTGAGCTGCACCCACTGCGACACCAGCTTGTAAATCTTGCGCGCAAGGTCCAGCTCTTTGACCGCAAAGGTGGCTTGGGTGTAGGCCTCGCGCCCGGTCATTTCCCGGTAGTTGGCCAGCTTGTCCATGTCAATCAGGGGCTGGGTCACCTGGTAGGTGGTGCGGCTATGGGTTTCAAACGGGGCACGGCCGTTTTCAACAGAGGCGCCGGGCAGGTAGACCAAGCCGGCCCGGTTGGCATCTTGCAGGCCCAAATTGCGTTCTGCCACGGCCGACAGATAGGTTCGGTCGTAGGTCAGCGCCTGGTTGAAAGCTTCCACAAAACTTTGCGACTGCGCCCCCAGCCAGCCCCATCCGAGGCCCAACGCCAGCACAGTCTGTCGCAAGGGCTTGTTCATGTCAGTTCAGGAACGACTTGGCCAGTTGATCGGTCAGCGGCTTGAACAGGTAGGTCAGGAACGACCGCTCACCGCCTTTGAACACCACATCCACCGGCATGCCGGGTTGCAGGGTTTTGCCCGGCAGCTTTTCTGCCAGATCGTCTTTGATGGCAATGCGCACCAGGTAGTACTCGGCGCGATTGGCCTCGGCCGAGTGGCTGGGGTCGCCAATTTTGTCGGACGCCACCTTGTCGGCGCCCACCAAAATCACCTCGCCCTGTAACACCGGGGTGTTGCGCTGCACAAAGGCCACAAAGCGCAAATTGGCTTGCATGCCCTGTTTGATCTTGCCAATCAGGTAGGTCGGCACACGGGCCTCGATGACCAGGTCGTTGCTGCCAGGCACCACCTCCATCAGCGTCTGCGCCGGTGTGACCACGCCGCCCAGGGTGTTCACCCGCAGGCCCGACACCACCCCCGTCACCGGCGAGCGAATGTCAAACTGGCCGCGGTCAAAACTGAGCGACTGCACCTTGGCCTGCACAGCGTCTTTCAAGCCCAAAATGTCCGACAGCTCCTGGTCTATTTTGGACAGGCGCGCATTCACCAGTTGCGACAACTCGCTTTCGTTGCGCAACGCTTCGCGGGCCATGTTGTTGGCATCCAGGCGCGGCATCAAGCCTTCAGAGGCCAGCTTCAAGGCGTTCTGGGCGTCGGCTTTCAACAACTCCAGCTGTTCTTTTTTCGTGCGCAACGAGGTCACATACTCGGCCTTGCGCGCTTCGAACAATTTGAGCTGAACGCTCTTGGCCTCCAGCACGCGGGCGTCCTTGCCCATTTTTTCCAACACCGCCAGCCACTGGATGGCCGGCAGGTCTTGGCGCTCGCTGCGCAAGCGGCTTTCGCTGGCCAAGAGGTTGATCAGCTGCAGTTGCGCGCTGGCCAGGTTGGCATCGGAGTTCAGGGGGTTCAGTTGCACCAGCAACTCGCCCTCTTTCACGGCCTGACCCTCGGTCACCCAGATTTTGCTGACCACGCCGCCAATCGGGTGCTGCACCATCTTGCGGTTACCGAGCGATGTCACCGAGCCCTCCACGGCCACCCCCTCGTCCAGCGGGGCCACCACGCTCCATGCGGCGAAGGCCATGAAGAACACCACAATGGCCCAGCCCATCACCGAGCCCAGCTCAATTTTGCCGGCCTCGGGCGGCACCAGGTCGCGCGGGGTCAGATCGGCCTTGCGGTAGGCATTGAACAGACGGTCCATCATGATGCGTCTCCGCTGGCCGTCGCGGTCGTTTGTGCCGCCTGCTTTTGCTGGAACATCTGAATCACCTCTTGCGTCGGCCCCAGCGCCACGGCCTTGCCGGCCTGCAACACCAGGAGCCGATCGGCCAGGCCCAGCAACGACGGACGGTGCGTCACCGCCACCACGGTGCTGCCTTGCTGTTTGAACTCCAGCACCAGACGCGCCAGAATTTTTTCGCCCTCATCGTCCAGGGCGCTGTTGGGCTCGTCCAGTATCAACAGCCTGGGGTTCTTGTATATCGCCCGGGCAATCGACAAGCGCTGGCGCTGGCCCCCCGACATGACAAACGCACTGCCATCGCCAATCGGGGTGTTGTAGCCCAGCGGGAACTTCAGAATCACTTCGTGCATGCCTACCCGCTGCGCGGCCTGCACCACGGCGTCGGGGTCCACCTCGCCCAAGCGTGCGATGTTCTGCGCCACGGTGCCATCAAAAAAGCCCACGTCCTGCGCCACATAGCCCAGGTGCGGGCCAATTTCATCGCGGTCCCAGGACGACATCTCGACGCCATCGAGCCGGATCGAGCCATGGCTGACGGGCCACAGCCCCACCAGGGCCTTGGCCAAGGTCGACTTGCCGCTGCCCATGGGGCCCACCACCGCCAGAATGCTGCCCGCTTGCACGTCAAAACTCAAGGCGTCCAGCACCGGCTCCTTGCACATGGGCGGCGTCACCGACACGTCCTTCAGCACCAGGTGGCCTTGCGGGGCCGGCAAAGGCATGGCCTTGGGCTTGGTGTGGTAGTCCAGCAGCAGGTCGTTCAAGCGCTGGTAGGCCTGGCGTGCCTCGATGATGTGCTTCCAATGCCCCAGAATTTTTTGAACCGGGCCGATCGCCTTGTTGATCAGCATCGAGGCGGCAAACACCATGCTGGCCGTGATCATGTCGTAAATGGCCAGGTAAGCCCCCAGGCCCAGCGCCAGGGACGGCAGCAGCTTGTTCAGCAACCCAATCATGCCCCCCACACTGCCCGCCAACTCCGAGGCCGAGGTTTGCATCTCCAGGTATTTCTTGTGCTCTTCGTACCACAGCTTGCGTGCGGCCGACTCCATGCCCATGGCATAGCTGGTCTCGACGTGGCGCATCAGCATCATGGCCTTGCGGTTGGCCTGGGCATACTGGTTGTTGGCGCTCATCAGCACACCCGAGGTCAGCTTCTGCTGCACATAGGTGGTGATCAACAACAACACCATGGCCCCTGCCGTGAACACGGCCAGAATCGGATGCATCAACAAGCCCACCAGGATGGCGATCAAGGCCATGGGCACCTCCATCAGGGCCAGGGCTGGCCCAGAGGTGATGAACTGCTTGAACGACACCAGGTCGCCCAGCAGCTGGTGGATGTTCACATCCCGGTTTTTGGTCTGGTTGCGGTAGGCCGCATCGAACACATCGGGGCCCAACTCCCAATCCAGCTTGAGTGCCAGACGCACCATGATCTGGGTGCGCACCCACTCCATCGTGCCTGAAAACAAATACACCAGCACCAGCACCACGGTCAGCGAAATCAGGGTGACCAGGCTGCGGCTCGACACCACGCGGTCGTAGGTGTTCAACATGTAAATGATGGGGCCCAGCGCCACCAGTTCAATGAAGAACGTCAGCACCAAGCTTGCCCACAGCACCCGCGTCTGCTTGAACAACAGCGCGCCCACAGGGGTCTTGAAAAAAGCAACCATCAAATCGAACCGAATCTCTGAAGAAAAACAGCCCTACCAATTGCTTGGTAGGGCTGAGCAGGGTGAATGAACCTGTTAGAAGCCGCCCGAACCAGAGCCCGAGCCGGAACCGGAGCCGGAACCCGAGCCAGTGCCGGAGCCTGAACCCGAGCCGGAACCGGAGCCGGAGCCTAGGCTGACATCAGGATAAGGTGCACCAATGATCCAAATGATGGCGTCTTTGGTGCCCCACTTCAGTTGCTCTTCCAGGTTGGCGTAGTTGTACTTGGCCAGGGAAGTTTCAATGGCGTTCTTGGTCGCCGTGGTCACCACGACACGGTCCACACCGTCATCGCCCAGCTGGTCCAGGAACCAGGCCAGGTTTTGGGTTTGTGCCTGGGTCAGGTTCGCCCAGTTGCCGTTGGGTGCATCCGAATCATTGATGGTCAACGACACCTGGTAGCTGTCCTGGAAGTCCGTGGGCGTGACCAGGGTCGAGTTGCCTTTGCTGTCACGCGCCTGGTTCAGGAAGTCGCTGAAAGCGCCCAGGTTCAAGTTGACGCTCAAACCCGCTGCCAGATTGGCGCTGGGATCGTTCTCCACTGTATCGATGTTGGCCTTGTACAGGTCGGTCAGGGTCACCGGCAGGGTTGCCGTGGAGCCCGACACATCGGTTTGCTGCAACATGGCGATCACGCTCAGGTTGGCATCAAAGGTGGGAATGTGCGCGGCCGTGGTGCTGATGGCATCGGTCGAGTAGCTGCTGATCGTGCCAAAGCCCTTGATGTCCACCTCGATGGTGGCGGGGTTGCCGTAATCATCCAAGCCGGTGGGCGCATCGGGAATAGCGCCCAATTGCGCGAAGTCATCGCCCAAGAGGGTTTGCGCGCTGGCATCTTCGCTGTACTTGACCTGGTCAATACCGGCGTTCACATAGGTGGCCAAAGATTGCAAGGCAATCTTGTTCACCGTGGGATTGAACACAACCGTCACTTCTTGCCCATTTTCAATGAAGGTTACGGAATCTGTTGTTTCAGATACAAGTAAATCACCTGAGCTTAGCAGCAACGTGTCGGTCGCTCCCAGGAACTTGGCCCCTGCCGCTGCCAACAGGTTGACATCGGCCAAAGCCAAACCTTGCTCGGGATCACTGATCGTTACCCCATTCAGGTACCCCTTGGCAGAGACCGAGGTGTCGATGGAAGTGGCGTTGGTCAAAGCGCTGCGCATCAGATCCGAGCCATAGGGCAGGAAGTTTTCGTCTGCGTAGGCTGACAGGGCATCCAGGGCGGTTTGAATCGACATGGTGTAGCCGGCATTCAAGTTCAGCGATGCG
Source organism: Limnohabitans sp. (assembly GCA_018883305.1). Lineage (GTDB taxonomy): Bacteria > Pseudomonadota > Gammaproteobacteria > Burkholderiales > Burkholderiaceae_C > Limnohabitans. The sequence continues at coordinate 8,091 of VEQI01000046.1, forward strand.
AACTGGCCGGGGTTGCCGTTTTCGTCCGACCAGTAGCTGTCCAGAGACACGATCACCGTACCCAGCGCGTTGGTGGGCACGATGGTAGCCTTGTACACGCCCTGGCTGACCTTGACCAAGTCAGACACATAGCCGACCGGGTCGCTGTCGTCAGCGTATTTCACCACGGTAGCGCCGTCCAGGTAACTCAACACGGACTTGCCGTCGGACAACTTGATGTTGTCAATGCCAAAACCGTCTGGGTCGAACTTGGTGGTCGTGCCCGCCTTGGTGAAGGTGAAGGTCACATCAAAGGCCGTGCCGTTGCTGATGCTGGTGCTGGTCACCGAAGCAGCCACCGTGGGCACGGAGGTGTCCGAAGCAGCAGCAACAAAGTCATCCACCGAGTAATCGTCGGCGATCTTGCTGCTCAAACTGCTGACCAGCGCCAACAGTTCGGTTTCAGCAGCCGCAACTTCCGTGTCGGAGGCACCCAGGTTGTACTTGACCACAGCATCGCCCAGCTGCCTGAAGTATTTGGTGACGTCTTCACCCAGGCTGTTCAAGGCCGAGCTGGTGAGACCGAAGAAGATGTTTGTATCGGTTGCAAAATTGGCTTCAGCAGATGCAACTCCCGTCAAAGCACCAGCGGTGATGTCGGCCACAATTTTGCCGGCGTACTCGTTGGTCAACTTCAACACATTGCCCATGGCAACCGAGGCGGCCGCGACAAGGGGCACCACATCGAGCAACATGGCATCGTTGAGGTAGGTCGGAGCCGTGTAGTCCTGGCCCGCGTTCAGTTGCACCAACACGCCGGTGAAGACCCCCGCCAACACGGTAGCGATGGCCGTGGCATCCTGGCTCTTCAGCGCCGCCACATCAGCCTGGCTCAAACTGGCCAGGTACTGGTAGGTGGTGTCCGCCAACAAACCCTTGTCGAAGGTGATGGACAAGCCTTCGATCACCGAGGTGGTCACATCGGCCACCATGGTCAAGGTCTGGTTGAAGGCCTGGTCAGCAATCGCGGCCTTGGCCGTGTCAGCATTTTTGGCTGTCGTGGTCGAGGCCACAAAGGTGTCGTAAGCCGACGTGCCCAGATCTTCAATGCTGATGCCAAACAGCGCCATCTTGGCTTGCGCGTCTGTCGTTGCCTTGGCGGTGGCCTCGGCATCGTCTGCGGGGTACTGCGCCTTGAAGGTGTTGATCAGGTTGGCATACAACGACGCTTGGGGCGTGGCGTAGCCCAGGCTGGCATCGGTCTTGAACTGACCCATCTCTGCGCCCGTTTTGGCGTCGCGACCGCCCACCGCAATGATGGTCTTGCCGGTCAGGTCTTCGTCGGTGACCAGGCTGTAAGAGCCGTCCGAGCCTGTCTTGGCGTTCGGCTCGTTGCTGTCAAATTTGCCGTTGCCGTTGAGGTCGGCAAACACCAGAGCGCCCACCACGGTGCCGTCCGACACCTTGCCGGCCGCGTCATAGCTGACCACGGTGTTGCCTTGGTAGACCACCTGTCCCAGGGTCACGTCGCCGAATACGGCCGAAGCGGTGGCACCTGTGGTGCCCTTGGCTGCTTTGGTGAAGGTTGCTTCAAACTTGGTGCCGTTGGAATTGGCCACTGGCGTGAGGGCCGTCAAGGTGCCCCCCGTGACGCTGACGTTGGTGGGGGTTGACCCCGGTGCAGTGCTAAATGTGAGGGTCACCTTGGCAGTGTCACCCGCCTTAAGCTTGGTGACAGCCACGCCGGCATTGGTCAGCGCATACGACACCGTCTTGGTGCCATTTGCCGCGGCCAGGTCAAAACTGCCGGTCACGGTGGAAGACACAAAGCCGGTGGCATCGGTCACCACCGTGCTGACACTGATCTTGCCGTCCGTCAGCTTGGACTTGCTGCCCGTCCCGAAGTCGGTTGCGGCCAAGCTGACATCGTTCTTGGCACCGGTCAATGCAATGGTCTTGACCACGCTGTTGTTCAGCGCGTCCGTAAAGGTCACCGTGGCGGTGCCACCGCTGGGGCCGGCCACCGATTCCACAGCACCAGCGCCGGTCACCAGCTTGGTGTTCAGGGTCACCGTGGGGGCTGCCACGGCCGTCACGTCCACCTTGCCTGCCAGCAATTTGTCCAGCGAGGGCTGGGCCCAGCGCTTCAAAGAAGCGTCAATGGCGTCCTTGACACTGGCGCTCATGGTGATGGCGTCGATGTTGGAGGTGTTGCTGCTCAGGGTGTTCAGGAAAGCCACCAGGTTGATGGTTTCCGTCTTGTTCAAGTCAGCCCAGCTGACATTGCCCTTGGGGTCCGCAGAGCCGGCGGGTGCATCGCTGGCCAGAATCGCCAGCGTGACCTTCATCGTGCCCAGGAACTGGGTCGGCGCAGCGGTGAACACCGACTGTCCGGCCGCGTTCAAATCGGCGTCCAGGATGGCGCTCATCTGGCCCAGGCCCAGGTTCACCTTGGCCTTGGTGAGGTCGGCAGTTTTCGGGTTCTTGGCGTTGTAGGCCGAGTTGTCCACGTCCACCACGTCAATGTTGGCCGAGTACAAATTGTTCAGCGTCGCCGACAACTTCACCACGCCATCAAAGGTCGGGTTGGCCTTGGGGTCTGCGCTGTTGCGTGCGTCGTCCTGGGCATTGATCAACACCTTGGTGTTGAGGTTCTTGTCAAACACCGGCATGCGCGGGCTGGACGGGTCGACGGCACTGTTGGACAGCTTGTTGATCTCACCGAAACCATTGACGGTGACAGACACCTGGTTGGCGCCTGTGGGAGCATTCGCTTTGCCCACCAGGTTTTGCACGTTGATGCCGCCCGCGCCCACCACCGTGCTGCCCGTGGCGTCTGCAGAGAAGGTCACAAAGTCCACGCCCGAGGCAATGTATTTCGACAGGTCATAGCGCAGGGTGATGTCTTTGGTGCCGGCCTTGGCATCGCTGGGGGCCAGCATCATGGTGATGTCGTCACCAATCACCAGCGCCTTGGCCAGGGTGATCAGGTCGACATCACGCAAAGAAATGGCCTGCTGCGGATTGGTCACCGAGACGCCGGCCAGCAAGCCTGCGTTAGGCGCGCCCTGAATGGTTTTGGCCGGTGTGGCCGTGCCAATCAAGCGGTCAATGGTGGCGTAGTCGGTGGCCGATACTTTCACGTTGTTGTTGCCCGCACCGGTCGCAATCAAGCCACTGACATAGTTCTTGACCGCCGTGATGGCCTGGTTCAAGTTCATGCCCGCACCGGCATCCGGCAGGTTGGCGGCAGAGTAAGTGGCGTTGAAGGACTTGACCAGGGCGTTCACCGCGTTCTGGTCGGAGGTGGCCAGGAACTTGGTGGTCAGGGCCGACAGGTCCGACGCCATGGTGTTCATGCCCAGCTGGGCAAACGCTGCCAGGTTGCCACTGGCCACGCCCGAGGCGCTGTCGGCGGCAGCCATCATCTTGGTGGTGACGTTGGCAATCGAACTGGAGATCAAGCCCCCCAACTGACCCACGTTCACGGACAGACCCTTGGTGGCATTCAGGTTGATGTTGGCCGGTGCCGTACCCACGGTGGCGCCCGTCGAGGCAAAGGTCAACGCGCCGATCTGGTTGGGCGTGAAAATCGCCGTCCACTGCTTCTTGTCTGCCGAAGCCGTGAAGGCCGACCAGCTGCCCGTACCACCCGTCACAGTCACCTTGGAGGCGTCCAGAGCAGTGACTGCATTGGCGAAGTTGAAGGTCACCAGCGAAGGCGCACCTGCGGCGGTGATCGATTGGCCGAACAGCTTTTGAATCGCAGCCGTGGCCGTGCCCTGGGTCTGGCCATTGCCCAACACTTTGGAGGTCAGGGCGTTGTAGTCACTGGTCGAGAACGCTGCCAGTGTGGCCGCAATGGTCGACTGCACCTGAGTCACCGTGGGGTCAACCTTGATCAAACCCTTGCTCTTGAGCGAAGCCAGCACCGCAGAGGCCACGGCATCGACGTTCTTGATGATGACCAGCAAAGTCTGGTTCTGCGCCAACAACTTGGCCGCCTGCGCCTGGGTGGTGGCGTTGCTGCTGCTCAGGTTGGCCATCGGGTCGTATTTGCCCAGAGCATTGACGTCGCTGAAGCCGGCGTTGGCCAGAATGGCCGCCTTGGCCGTGTCGGTGGTCGCAGAGGCGTAGGCTGTGGACGTGGCCGACACCACGGCATTGCCGGGCTGTGCGTACATGGCCGAGGGGGTCGCCGTGGAAGTGACGTCAGTACCGCCGATCGAGTAGATCTTGGCACTGGCGCCCACAGTGGTGCCCTTGGGGATGTTGAAGGTGTAGCTGCCGGTGGTGCTGCCGGCGGTGGCCAAAATCAGGTTCGAGTTACCCGCCGTGTAGGTGCCGCCGCTCGCGCCGGTCAGATCCAGGAACACCTGGGCGCCGGACACATAGTCGTCCGAGCTGATCACGGTGTAGTTCACCGCAATGGTGGCGGCCGTGCTGGCGGTCGAGGTGTTGCCAGCGGCGTCCGAGAAAGCACCGGCGGCCGTGGAAATCGAGCCGCTGTTGGTGCCGTCCGGCGTGAAGGTCGCCGTGTAAACGGTGTTGCTCACCTTGGTCAGGCCACTCAGGCTACCGCCGCTCACGGTGACGTTGCTGGTCGCAAAGCTGACCGGCGCCTCCGAGAAGGTGAAGGTGATGGTCGAGGTGGTGGCGCTGCTCGCGCTGTAGCTGACGGTGTCCGTGCTGGAGGTGATGGTCACCGTCGGCGCCTTGGTGTCAAACGTCAGCGTGGGCGTGGTGCCGGCGCCGCCGGCGTTGCCCGCCGTGTCCGCATAGGCGGAGGCTGGCACAGTGATGGACGCCGTGGTGGTGTCGGTGTTGGCCGTGGGGGTGAAGGTGGCCGTGTAAACCTTGCTGTCGGTAGAAGACACCGCCAGGTTGGAAATCGTCCCGCCTGTCGCGACGATGTCGGTATCCGTAAAGCCCGACACAGCCTCGGAGAAAGTGAAGGTCACCGTGGCCGTCTCGCCCGACTTCAGCGCGCTCTTGTTGGAGGTGATGGTCAAGGTCGGTGACACCGTGTCGCCGTTCAGGGCCACAGTGTTGCTGACCAAGCTGTTGTTGCCCGCGGCATCGGTGAAGGCGCCAGCGGCGATGCTCACCGTGCCGTTCAAGCTGTTGGTGACTGATGGCGTAAAAGTGGCGGTGTATTTTTTGCTGTCCGTGCTGTCCACCACCGGGGTGCTGATGCTGCCGTTGGTCACGGCCACGTCGCTGGACGTGAAGCCCACTGGGGTTTCCGTGAAGGTGAAGGTCAGGGTGGCAGTACCGCCCGTCAACAAAGTGGCGTTGTTGGCCGTGATCAACACCTCGGGTGCCTTGGTGTCAAAGCTCAGCGTGGGCGTGGTGCCTGCGCCGCCGCTGTTGCCGGCCACGTCGGTGTAGCTCGAAGCCGCCACGGTGATCGAGGCAGTGGTGCTGTTGGTGCTGGCCGTCGGCGTGAAGGTGGCGGTGTACACCTTGCTGTTCGAGGACGACACAGCAAAATTGGACAGCGTGCCGCCACTCACGGTGACATCGTCAGCCGTAAAGCCCGACACCACTTCCGAGAAGGTGAAGGTGACGGTGGCGGTCTCGCCAATTTTGAGGGCCGACTTGTCGGAGGTGATGGCCAGGGTCGGCACCTTGGTGTCACCCGACAGCGACAACGAGGCAGCGGTACCCGCGC
>VEQI01000047.1 GCA_018883305.1 Limnohabitans sp.
GTCTTCCACTTCGGGTCCGCCGACGTTGTAGCCGGCGGTGATGATCATGTCGTCATCGCGGGCCTGGTAATAAAAATACCCGTCATCGTCCTGCATGAAGGTGTCGCCTGGATAGTTCCAGCCTTGGCGAACATACTGGCGCTGTCGGGCATCGTCCAGATAACGACAACCTGTGGGGCCGACCACCGCCAGTCGACCCACCGTGCCACGCGGCAACTCGTTGCCTTGATCATCGACGACGCGGGCCTGGTAGCCGGGCACCACTTTGCCAATCGCTCCTGCGCGCACATCGGTGCCGGCGGCGGAAATGAAAATGTGAAACATCTCGGTGGCGCCAATGCCATCCAGCATCTCCAGGCCACTGGCCTGCCTCCACAAACGTCGTGTGGCGTCCGGCAAGGCCTCGCCTGCGCTCACGCTGATGCGCAGCGAAGGCACTGGCTGTTGTTGAATGAGGGGTGCCATCTGCCGGTAAAACGTGGGGGCTGTATAGCAAATGGTGCAGCCCACGCGCTGCATCAACTCCACCATGCGTGCTGGCGTGTAAGCGCCCTCCGGGTAATACACCGAGGCACCCGCCCAGAGCGGAAACAACAGCAGGCCGCCCAGCCCAAAGGTGAAGGCCAGCGGTGGGGAGCCCATCACGATGTCCTGAGGTTGCGCTTGCAGCACGTGCTTCGGCCAAGCCTCGCAGGCCGCCAATAAATCGCGATGTGTGTGCACGGCGGCCTTGGGAGAGCCCGTGGTGCCCGAAGTGAAGGCCAGCAAGGCCACCGGATCATCGGGCATGTCGGCAACGGTCTGCAGGCGCGGACAGGGGGCGGGCGCTTGCGCCATCCAGCGCTCCAGCGCGTCGTTCCCCTCGCCTGATCCCCAGTGCAGAATGCGCTGCAGACCTGGACGCGTTGACTGTGCCGCTTGCAATTCGTCCAGCAAACGCACATCGCATAAGGCCAGTACGGGGTCCGACTTGGCCAGGATATCCCCCAGCTCCTTGGCGCGCAGCAAGGGCATGGTGCACACCGAGATCAACCCCGCTTGCACCACGGCCAACCAGGCGACGGCCAGATCAATGGAGTTGGGGCCACGCAGCAAGACGCGCTGACCCGGTGTCAGTCCCAGGTGGGAGATCAGAACATGCGTTAATCGATCAACCCTTTCAGCGGTTTGCCGATAAGTGAGCACTTCTTTATCGCTGCGTAGCAGCGGACGATCCATCCACCCAGCCTGTTCGGCACGAGACCACAGCGCCCGGATGGCGTTGACGGACTGGCCAGACACGGGCGAGGGCAGGTTGTCGATCCATTGCGGCCAACACTCACGGGGCGGCAGGCGATCCAGGACAAAACGGTCGTATTGCATGGTGGTGGGCGTACCCGCGTCGGGCATGGCATGTCCGTGACGCAGGCAACTCATTCAGATTGGAATTGTTTATATTTAAATCAAATATCGTCAAGTCTCGAATGCCGGTCCGGTGCCTAGGTGAAACCCTAGGAGGACGGATCATCTGAAGGCACAATCCCCACATGCTCTACAAATTCAAGTCCAAGGCCACGGGTGACCTCATCCTGCTGGAACCACATGGTCGTCACATTCTGGGGTTGATTGGTAAGGACCCTTCACCCAAGGGCATCTTGTTGGTGGCCGACATGCCGGCCGCCATCGACGCGTTGCAAGCAGCCATCGCGCAACAAGAAGCGCGGCATGTCCAGGCCCAGCAAGCGGCTCAGGAACGCGGTGAAGAGGTCTCACAGGAAGAGATCGTGAGCTTGCGTCAACGGGCGGTACCTTTCATCGCGATGATGCGGCGCTGCCTGGACGAGCAGCACGACATCGTGTGGGGCGTGTGAGTCGCACCGCGTCCCATCCGTTTGCCCGTCTGACGCCGGACGTGGTGTTGGACGCCTTGTCCGGCATAGGCCTGCCGGTGGACGGGCGTCTCACGGGGTTGAATTCCTACGAAAACCGCGTCTATCAGGCCATGCTGGACGAGGGCGAGCCTGTGGTTGCCAAGTTCTATCGTCCCGGGCGATGGAGCGAGGCGCAAATCCGTGAAGAACACACCTTCAGCGCCGAGTTGGTGGCACAAGATATTCCCGTGGTCTCCCCCCTGGTGCTGCGCGGCGACACCTTGCACCGGCTTGAAGTGGCCGATGAGGAAGGTTCCACCACCGAGTTCTGGTTCAGCGTTTGCCCACGCCGCGGTGGGCGGCGCCCCGAGCTGGATGATGTGGAGGTGCTGGCGTGGATTGGGCGCTTTCTGGCGCGCATCCACCTGGTGGGGGAACAGCGGCCATTTGCATGTCGTCCCGCCTTGACTCTGCAATCACATGGACGCGAGCCAATGGCCTGGTTGCTGGAGCACCATGTGCCAATCGATATCCGCAGTACCTGGCAACGTGCGGCCGAGCAGGCCCTCAGCGCCGTGGCGCAGGCCCTGCAGGCGCCGACGCCCATGCTTAGACTTCACGGCGACGCGCATCCCGGCAACATTTTGTGGACGCCAGTGGACATGCCACAGGGTGGGCCGCACTTTGTCGACCTGGATGACGCCCGTATGGGGCCGGCCGTGCAAGACCTGTGGATGCTGACCAGTGGCGACCGGCGCGAGCGAACCACTCAGTGGTCGGCCCTGCTGGAGGGCTACACCTCGATGCGTGCGTTTGACACCCGCGAGCTGGCCCTGGTGGAGCCCCTACGCACCTTGCGTTTGCTGCACTACAGCGCCTGGTTGGCGCTGCGACAAGATGACCCGGCTTTTGCCGAGCACTTCAGCTGGTTTGGTACACCCGCCTACTGGCAAGAGCAAGTGCGTATCCTGCACGACCAGGTCGAGGCCATGCAGGAAGAGCCCATCCTGGTGTGACGGAGAGGTTGATCAGATGACCGGGTTCTCGATGGCGCCAATGCCATCGATCTCGATGCGGACCCGGTCGCCAGCCTGCAGATAACGCGGCGGCTTGAAACCGATGCCCACGCCCACCGGCGTGCCCGTGGCAATCACGTCACCCGGATACAGCGTGATGCCCGCGCTCAGGGTCTCAATCAAGGTGGGGATATCAAAGATCAGGTCACGGGTGCTGGCGTTTTGGCGCTCCTCGCCGTTGACCCAGCAACGCACCTGCGTATTGGTGCCGTCACATGCGTCTGCCGTGACCAGCCACGGACCCATGGGGCAGAAGGTGTCGAACGATTTGCCCATGTGCCATTGCAGATGACGATTTTGCCAGTCACGCGAGGTCACGTCGTTGATGATGGTGTAGCCCCAGACATGCTGCAAGGCGTCGGCGGCGCGAATGCCTTTGCCGCCGCGCCCGATGATGACGCCCAATTCGGCCTCGTAATCGATGGCGGTGGACACCTCGGCCCCCGGCATGCGGATGGGCTCGCCGGTGGCAATCACGGACTCGGGCACCTTGCTGAAAATGATGGGCACGGCAGGGATGTCGCCGCCCGCCTTGGCACTGCTGTCAAAGCCGCTGTTGGCGAATTCCTTGGCGTGGGCGTAGTAATTCTTGCCCACGCAAAACACATTGCGACGAGGGCGTGGCAAGGGTGCACGCAGTTGCACCTGAGACAGCGGCACACTGGCCAGCACCGGCGGCAGTGCGTCACCACGCACCTGTCGTTCGATGATGCTTTGCGCGCCGAGCTCGCGTTCGGCCAGCGGGAGATCCCATGGCGTGACGGATTGCAGATCGTCGGCGACTTGGCCCACGTGGGGCTGACCTTGGTGCGTGAAGGCGGCGATTTTCATGAGAGTGTGCACGGGACGAACCGTGATGGCAGTGAAAGAACCAGGCCGCGATTGTCGGCTGACTGGCATAGACAGGGGAAATCCTCGGATATTGACGGGGTGCTAGAGTTTGCTGGCGTTCAGGGTGCTCTCGTCGGTGAAGGGCATGTACTGACCCGCTGGAGACCTCATGAAAAGAAGACAAGCATTGAGTTGGGCTGTCGGAGCAGCATCGATGGCCCTCGGTGCAGGGGTGACCTCTGCCTGGGCGCAGGGGGCGGCGTATCCCGCACGTCCCATCACCATGATCGTGCCCTTCCCCCCTGGGGGCGTGGCCGACATCGTGGCTCGACCGGTGGCAGAAGCCATGTCGCGTGACCTCGGACAACCGGTGGTGATCGAGAACCGCGCGGGTGCGGGTGGGGGCATCGGCATGAGTGCTGCTGCCAAAGCCAAGCCGGATGGGTACACCGTGCTGCTGGCGCTCTCATCCCTCCCGGTGATTCCTGAAGCGGATGCCTTGCTGGGCCGCCCGCCGATGTATGCCATCCAGGACCTGCGGCCCATTGCTCGCTTTACCGCCGATCCCACCGTGTTGGCCGTACGTGCCGAATCGCCTTGGCGCACGGTGCAGGAGTTTGTGGAAGATGCTCGCAAGCGTCCTGGGGCATTGACCTACGGGTCGTCCGGCAACTACGGCACCATGCATGTGCCCATGGAGATCCTGGCGCAAGCGGCCACCATTCAAATGACGCATGTGCCTTTCACGGGGGCAGCACCAGCGGTGGTGGCGTTGCTGGGTGGGCAAATCGACGCTGTGTCCTCGGGGCCAGCTACCGTGTTGCAACATATCCGCGCCGGCAAGCTGCGCGCGCTGGCGCATTGGGGGCAAGGGCGACTGGACGCCCTGCCCGGCGTGCCAGCCCTGCGAGACCAGGGGCTGGCGGCAGAGTACGCCCAATGGTCCGGCCTGTTTGTGCCGGCGGCCACCCCTGAGCCGGTGGCGCAGCGCTTGCGCGCGGCCAGTCGCATGGCTGCGCAGGACGCGCGGGTGCGGGAGGTGATTCAAAACGCCGGTAGTCCCTTGCTCTATCAGGACACGCCGGATTTCGAGAAATATGTGCAGCAAGATGCCCGTGCCATGGTGGACGTGGTGCGCCGCATGGGCAAAGTGCAGTGACCGCAGGAGGCAGACAGATGTGGCGACTCATTCAACAACTGGGCGGCGCCTGCGTGGCGCTCCTGCTGTGCGCCCAGGCGCTTGCACAGCCGTACCCGAACCGGCCGGTGAAAATCATCGTGCCTTTTGCCACCGGCGGACCGGCAGATAACTACGCTCGCTTCGTGGCGCAAAAACTCCAGGATGCGCTAGGGCAATCGTTTGTGGTGGACAACCGCCCCGGGGCAGGCTCGGTGATTGGCACGGATTTGGCCGCCAAGGCTGCGCCTGACGGTTACACCCTGCTCATGATGTCCAACACTCACACGGTGAATGAGTCGCTGATCCCCAACAAGCCTTACGCCTTGATGCGCGACTTTGTCGGCATCGCGCCCGTGAACTATTCGGACCTGTTGCTGGTGGCGCATCCGGGCACGGGCATCCAATCGGTGAAAGATTTGATCGAGCGTGCCCGTGCACAACCGGGCCGCTTGAACTATGCCTCTTCCGGACCGGGCACGCCGTATCACATGGCGGGTGAGTTGTTCAAACATCAGGCCAAGGTGTTTCTGGTTCACATCCCGTATCGGGGCAGCTCGGGTGCGCGCACCGATGTGCTGGGCGGTCAGGTCGACATGATGTTCGATGCCGTGACCACCATGACCGAGCATGTGCGCTCCGGCAAGGTTCGCGCCATTGCCACCACAGGTCGTCAGCGCTCGGACGTGTTGCCCGAGGTGCCCACCGTCAGCGAGTCCGGTGTGCCGGGCTATGAGGCCACCATCTGGCTCGGCTTGATGGCACCCAAGGGTACACCCAAGGCCGTGGTGGACAAACTCAACGAGACCTTGAACGCCGCCTTGCGCCAACCCGAGTTGAAGCAGAAATGGAGCCGGCAGGGGGCTACGCCGCTGGTGATGACGCCGGCTGCTTTCGAGAAGTATTTGCAGGACGACATCGCCAAATGGGCCACCGTGATCAAGTCCGCTGGCATTCAAATGGATTGACGCGACGCTTGCACACCATGAAACAACTTCGATTGATGAGCGGCGGTGCCGCGCAAGGCTTGGTGGGCGCGCTGCGGGAGCGCTTCGAACAAGACCATGCCTGTACCGTGAATGGCCAATTTGGCGCGGTGGGCCTGATGCGTGACCGCATGCTGGCGGGGGAACCCAGTGACCTGATGATTCTCAGCCAGTCCCTGATTGACCAGCTCACGCAGGACGGGCACCTGGTACCCGGCACGGCACAGGCCCTGGGCGTGGTCAAGACCGGTGTGGCGGTATTACCGGGTGCCCCTCGTCCCTTGTTGCAAACCCCCGGGCAATTGCATGCTTTATTGGTGAATGCAACAGCCGTGTATTTCCCGGACCCTGAAAAAGCCACAGCAGGCATCCACTTCATGAAGGTCCTGGAGCAACTGGGCTTGACGACCACATTGGCAGACCGCTTGTGCCCTTATCCGAACGGGGCGACGGCCATGCGCGAAATGGCTGCCCAGGCACGCGTTGGTGCCGTGGGGTGCACCCAGGTGACCGAGATTTTGTACACCCCAGGCGTTTCTTTCCTGGAAGTATTGCCCGAGAGCCTGGGGCTGTCTACGGTGTACACAGCGGCCGTATGCACACGTGCGGCCGAGCCCCAGCTGGCCCGGCAGTTGATTGACGTTCTCTGCGGTGATGCCGCCGCCGCGTTGCGACGCGAGGGCGGATTCGTCTGAGTCTTCGTCAGCCAGCCAGCAGCGCGTTGACGCGTCGCACGTAGCTGGCTGGATCGTCCGGCAGACCGCCTTCTGCCAGCAAGGCCTGGTCGAACAGGATGTGTGCCAGATCGTTGAAGTGCACGGCCGAGCTGTCGTCAGCCAGGCGCTTGACCAGTCGATGCGCTGGGTTGACCTCCAGAATCGGTTTGACCACAGGTGCGGGTTGTCCGGCCTGCTTGAGCATGCGCGAGAGTTGCAGCGACATGCCCTCATCCTGAACCACCAGACAGGCCGGTGAGTCCACCAACCGTGTGGTCACGCGCACGTCCTCGGCCACGTCCTTGAGGGCTTCTTTCAGCTTGGCCAGCGTGGGCTTGAATTGTTCGGCCGCGGTTTCAGCCGCTTGCTTCTCGGATTCGTCTTGCAGCTTGCCCAGATCAACGGCGCCCTTGGCCACGCTTTGCAGCGGCGTGCCTTCAAACTCCGTGAGAAAACTCAGCGCCCACTCATCCACCCGGTCCGTCATCAACAGCACTTCAATGCCCTTCTTGCGGAACACTTCCAGTTGTGGGCTGTTGCGAGCGGCAGCCACCGTGTCGGCGGTGATGTAGTAGATGGCTTCCTGGCCGTCTTTCATGCGCGCCTTGTAATCCGCGAACGAGACGGTGACCGTATCGGTGGTGGAGCTGGCAAAGCGCAGCAGCTTGGCCAGTTTGTCGCGGTTGGCGAAGTCTTCGCCCAGCCCTTCTTTCAGCACGGCGCCGAACTCCGTATAAAAGCGAGAGTACTTGCCAGCATCGGCTTTGTCTTCGTCGCTGGCATCGGCCGCGGGTTGATCACGGCGCGCCAAGTCTTCCAGCATGGACAGCACGCGGCGGGTGTTGCCCTCCCGGATGGCGCGCACATCGCGGCTTTCCTGCAGCAGCTCGCGGCTCACATTCAATGGCAGGTCGGCAGAGTCCACCACGCCCTTCACAAAGCGCAGGTACACCGGCAACAAGGCTTCCGCGTCGTCCATGATGAAGACGCGTTTGACGTAGAGTTTGAGGCCGCCACGCTTGTCGCGGTTCCACAAATCAAAAGGCGCCTTGGCCGGGACATACAGCAGCTGGGTGTACTCGGTGCCGCCTTCCACACGGTTGTGACTCCAGGCCAGCGGGTCTTCCATGTCGTGGCTGATGGACTTGTAAAAGTCGGCGTACTGTTCGTGGGTGATGTCTTTCTTGGCGCGCGTCCACAAGGCATTGGCCTTGTTGACGGTCTCCCACTCATCGGTGACAACCATCCCGCCAGGTTGGTCGTTTTCGCCTTCTTTCCATTCTTCCTTGCGCATCAAGATGGGCAAGGAGATGTGGTCCGAGTATTTGGCGATGATGGATTTGAGCTTCCAAGCGTTGAGATACTCCTCGGCATCCTCGCGCAGGTGCAGGATGACGCTGGTGCCGCGCTCGGCCCGCGAGATGGCTTCCACCTCGAACTCGCCGGTGCCGCCACTGCGCCAGCGCACACCTTGCTCGGCGCTCAGGCCCGCGCGGCGCGACTCCACCGTGATCTGGTCGGCCACGATGTAGCCGGAATAAAAGCCCACGCCAAACTGGCCAATCAGTGCGCCCTGGGCCTTGGCGTCGGTTTTGTTGTCCTGGCTCAGGCGCGACATGAAGTCGCGCGTGCCGCTTTTGGCGATCGTGCCCAGATGGTCGATCGCTTCTTGCTGGCTCATGCCAATGCCGTTGTCCGTGATGGTGAGGGTGCGTGCGGCCTTGTCGTACGTCACCCGGATGTCCAGGGTGGGGGCGTTCTCGAACAGGGCATTGTTGTCCAGGGCCTCGTAGCGCAGCTTGTCGCAGGCGTCCGAGGCATTGGAGACCAGTTCACGCAGAAAGATTTCCTGATTGGAATAAAGCGAGTGGGTGACCAGGTGCAGCAGTTGTGCCACTTCGGCCTGGAAGGAATGGGTTTGTTTGGACATGGTGTCAGTCATGAAGAAACAGGATCACTGAGAGAGCCGCGTCAGGCGACGACGGGCGAGAACAGGCTAGCTGGGGGCGTGGGGCGGGTTTTCAAGAGGCCCGGTTAGAACCCCTCGTCGGGTCCCAGGTAACGCCATTGCCCCACGGGCAAATGCCCCAACACCACCCGGCCAATGCGGATGCGCTTGAGCCCCACCACCTGCAGGCCCACCTGCTCGCACATGCGCCGGATCTGCCGCTTGCGGCCCTCTTTCAGCACAAAGCGCAATTGCTCGGGGTTTTGCCACTCCACCTGGGCAGGCTTGAGCGCGTGTCCATCCAAGGACAGGCCATGGCGCAACCGGGCAAGGGCTGGTGCCGGAACCGCCGCTTGCACTTGCTCGCGGATGTCGCCATAGGCCACCCGCACCAGGTATTCTTTTTCGACGTCACTGTCTTCGCCAATCAACTGGCGGGCCACCCGCCCATCTTGCGTCAGGACCAGCAGCCCCACGGAGTCAATGTCGAGCCGCCCGGCAGGCGCCAGACCACGCAATTGCGCAGGCTGGAAACGACGCCGGCTGGCGTCTCCACGCCAATGACTGCGGCCTTGCACCAGGGTCACCGCCGGGGGGTGGCCGTCTTCCGCCTGACCGCTCACATAGCCCACGGGCTTGTGCAACAAGATGGTGACGCGCTCGGCCTGCTGGTCACGCGCCTGACGCTCCACGGTGATGCGGGCCTGGGGAGACACCTGTTGCCCCATGGTGGCGGGCCGGCCATCCACCCTGACCCAGCCGCGCTCGATCCAGTCGTCCGCCTCGCGTCGCGAGCACAGGCCCAGTTCGGACATGCGCTTGTTCAGTCGAACCGTAGCCGAGGGCACGGGCGGTGTGGAGGAAGGCGGCAAGGACATGACCCGGACTTTACGCGTTGGGTAGGCCGAAACGACGCAGGCGTGCCAGATCCAGCACGCGCAGGCCGCCGTACTCGGTGCGAATCAGTTGTTCGGCTTGCAAGGTGTTCAGCGCCATGTTGACCCGCTGGCGCGACAAGCCGACCAGATAGGCCAGTTCTTGCTGGGTGATTCGCAAGATCTCGCCCACGCCCGGATACAGCACCGGGTTGAACAGAATGGCCAGGCTGCGTGCCACCCGGATCTCCGGGTTGTTGAGTCGATCAATCTCGCGCGCAGCAATGAACTGCCCCAGGCGTTCATTCAGTTGATTCATCACGAAGCGGTTGAACCCGATGGAATGGTCCAGCAACCAGTGAAAGTGATGCACCGGCAACCCGGCCACCACACTCGCTCGTAAGGCCTGAATGTTGTAACGGTAAGTTTCCCGCTTCATGACCGTGCCTTCGCCAAACCAGCCGCCCGAAGGCACGCCGGTGAAGGTCATGCTGTTGCCTTGTTCGTTGTCGGCACTCATCTTGAGCAGACCTTCGACCACACCGAACCAGTAGGTGGCGGCGCGTCCCACCCGGCACACGTGGTCACCCGGCAAGGCGTCGCTGACCGTGATGGCGCCTTGCACCTCGGCCCGTTCACTGGCCGTGAGGTGACCCAGCCAGGGCACGCTGGCTAGCTCAGATGGCGTGGGTGCTCTGCGGCGCTGGTGCAAGGTGAGATCGGGAGCCATGGGGTGATTTGTCAGACGGATGTCAGGTCGTCTAGGGGTATTCCCGAAAATGTCGTCATAAAGACAAATTAACGTCAAAGCTGATTCTACGATCACGTCCAAGCTTTGAGACAGTCCGCTTGGTGACACCCCAAGTCACGCTTGTCTCATCGCAAAAAAGGATACGACATGCACACCACGTTTCCCCAATTGCTACTGAATCACGCACGTCAGAGACCGAACGCGGCGGCCCTGCGTGAAAAAGAATACGGCATCTGGCAGACCACCACCTGGCGTGAGCTGCTGAAGGAGGTCGAGTATCTGGCGTGTGGCCTGCATCAGGTCGGCCTGCACCGGGGCGAGCACCTGATTGTGGTCGGGGCCAACCGCCCTCGCTTGTACGCCACCATGCTGGCCGCGCAATCGTTGGGTGCCATCCCGATTCCGCTGTACCAAGATGCCGTGGCCGCCGAGTGTGTGTTCCCCATCAATAACGCCGATGTGCGCTTTGCCGTGGTGGAAGACCAGGAGCAGGTCGACAAGATGCTGGAAGTGCGCGAGCAAAGCCCGCAACTGCAACACATCTTCTTCGATGACCCCCGTGGCCTGCGCAACTACACCGAGGACGGCCTGGGTTCGCTGGACGAACTGTTGGCCGCGGGCCAGGTGTTTGCCCAGCAGCATCCGCAGTTTTTTCACACCGAGGCCGAAAAAGCCGTCCCCGCCGATGTGGCCGCCATGTTTTTCACCTCGGGGACCACGGGCAACCCCAAGGGTGTGGTGCACACGCACCTCTCGCTGATTGACCGCGCCCAGGCGGGTGCTGAATTCGACAAGCTGACCGAAAAAGAAGACGTGCTGGCCTATTTGCCGCCGGCCTGGATCGGTCAGAACATCTTCAGTTATGCGCAGTGGCTGGTGTGTGGCTACGTGGTGAACTGCCCCGAGTCGGGCGCCACCGTCACCATCGACCTGAAAGAAATTGGTCCCACCTATTACTTTGCCCCGCCGCGCGTGTTTGAAGGCATGCTCACCAGCGTGATGATCCGCATGGAGGATGCCGGCAACTTCAAGCGCCGCATGTTCCATCACTTCATGGACGTGGCCAAGCGTGTGGGCCCGGCCCTGATGGACGGCAAGTCAGTGGGCCTGATGGATCGCTTGAGTTATCAGCTGGGCGACTGGATGGTCTATGGTCCGCTGCGCAACAACCTGGGCTTTTCCCGTGTACGCGTGGCCTACACCGCTGGCGAGGCCATCGGCCCCGACCTGTTCACCTTCTACCGCTCGATTGGCATCAACATCAAACAGTTGTACGGCTCCACCGAGACCGCGGTGTTTGTCTGCCTGCAGCCCGACCATGAGGCGCGCGCCGACACCGTGGGTGTGCCTTGCAAGGGCGTGGAGATCAAACTGGCCGACAACGGCGAGATCCTGGTCAAGTCGCCGGGCTTGCTCAAGGAATACTACAAGAACCCCAAGGCCACCGAGGAAGTGCTCACGGCCGACGGCTGGTACCACACCAGCGATGCCGGCTTCCTGGACAACCACGGGCACCTCAAGATCATCGACCGCGTCAAGGACGTGGGTCGCATCAAGGGTGGCACCAACGACGGCGCCATGTTCGCGCCCAAGTATGTGGAGAACAAGCTGAAGTTCTTTCCGCACATCAAGGAGGTCGTGGCTTATGGCGATGGTCGCGAGAAGGTGTGCGTGATGATCAACATCGACTTCGACGCCGTGGGCAACTGGGCCGAACGCCGCAACCTGCCCTACGCCGGCTACACCGATCTGGCGGGCAAGCCCGAAGTCTATGAACTCATTCAGGAGTGCGTGGAGAAAGTCAACGCCGACTTGGCCGAAGATGCCTTGCTGGCTGGCAGCCAGGTGAGCCGCTTCCTGGTGCTGCACAAGGAACTCGACGCCGATGACGGCGAACTCACCCGGACCAACAAGGTTCGTCGTGGCTTCATCGCCGAGAAGTATCAGCCGTTGATTGACGGTCTGTACGGTGGCATGACCGAGCAGTTCATTGAGACGGTGGTCAAGTTCGAAGACGGTCGCACCGGGAGCGTGAGCGCCACGCTGAAGATTTCCGATGCGAAGACATTCACTCCTGTGAAGGTGGCGGCATGAGCAAAGTCATTGGCGATGTCATCCTGGACATCCAGAACATCAGCTTGCGGTTTGGGGGCGTGAAGGCGCTGACGGACATCTCGTTCAACGTCAAGGAACACGAGATCCGCTCCATCATCGGCCCCAATGGCGCGGGCAAGAGCTCCATGCTCAACTGCATCAACGGCGTGTACACGCCGTCCGAGGGTTCCATCACCTTCCGTGGCCAGACGTTTGACCACATGAACAGCCGCCAAGTGGCCGAGATGGGCATTGCCCGCACGTTCCAGAACCTGGCGCTGTTCAAGGGCATGAGCGTGATCGATAACATCATGTCGGGACGCAACCTCAAGATCAAGAGCAACCTCTTTTTGCAGGCGCTGCGCATCGGCCCGGCCGAGCGTGAAGAGATCGCGCACCGCGAGAAGGTCGAGCACATCATCGACTTTCTGGAAATTCAGGCTTTCCGCAAAACGCCCGTGGGCCAGTTGCCTTACGGTCTGCAAAAGCGCGTGGACCTGGGCCGCGCCCTGGCCATGGAGCCGCAAGTGCTGCTGCTGGACGAACCGATGGCCGGCATGAACCTGGAAGAAAAGCAGGACATGTGCCGCTTCATTCTGGACGTGAACGACGAGTTCGGCACCACCATCGTGCTCATTGAGCACGACATGGGCGTGGTGATGGACATCTCTGACCGCGTGGTGGTGCTGGACTACGGCAAGAAGATCGGCGACGGCGCGCCCGATGAAGTGCGCAACAACGAAGACGTGATCCGGGCCTACCTCGGCACCTCTCACTGAGCCCACAAAGGACAAGCACATGGCATTCTTTCTGGAAACCCTGTTTGGCGGCCTGATGGCCGGCATGCTCTATTCCCTGGTGGCCCTCGGCTTCGTGCTGATTTTCAAGGCCTCAGGGGTGTTCAACTTTGCGCAAGGCGCGATGGTGCTGTTCGCCGCGCTGGCCATGGCCCGCTTCTCCGAGTGGATTCCGCAGTGGCTGGGGCTGGACAGCAAATTGCTGGGTAACCTGCTGGCATTTACGGTCTCTACCGTGCTGATGTTCATGCTGGCCTGGCTGATCGAGCGATTGGTGTTGCGCCATCTGGTGAACCAGGAAGGCGTGACGCTCTTGATGGCCACGCTGGGCATCACTTACTTCATTGACGGCTTCGGCCAGACGCTGTTTGGCAGTGACATCTACAAGATCGACGTGGGCATGCCCAAAGACCCGATGTTCGTGCTGGAAGGCCTGTTTGAAGGCGGCGTACTGATCAACCAGGAAGACGTGATTGCGGCGGTGGTGGCGGCGGTGTTGGTGGCGGCCTTGTCGCTCTTCTTTCAGAAGACAGGCA
>VEQI01000382.1 GCA_018883305.1 Limnohabitans sp.
GGTCCAGACCGAAGGCCAGACCGCCGTGGGGCGGCGCGCCGTACTGTAGCGCGTCCAACAGGAAACCGAACTTGAGTTGCGCTTCCTCAGGCGAAATTTTGAGTGCGTCAAACACCTTTTGCTGCACATCGGCACGGTGGATACGCACCGAGCCGCCGCCAATTTCCCAGCCGTTGAGCACCATGTCGTAGCCCTTGGCAATGCACTTCTCTGGCGCGGTGACCATCCAGTCCTCGTGGCCGTCTTTCGGCGCGGTGAAGGGGTGGTGCACGGCGGTGTAGCGCTGCGATTCCTCGTCGAATTCAAACATCGGGAAGTCCACCACCCACAGCGGCGCCCAGCGGTCTTCAAACAGCCCGTTCTGACGACCGAATTCACTGTGGCCGATCTTGATGCGCAGCGCGCCGATGGCGTCATTGACCACCTTGGCCTTGTCGGCACCAAAGAAAATCAGGTCGCCGTCTTGTGCGCCGGTGCGCTTCAACACCTCGGCAATGGCTTCGTCGTGCAGGTTCTTGACGATGGGCGACTGCAGGCCATCACGGCCCTTGGCCACTTCGTTGACCTTGATCCAGGCCAGGCCCTTGGCGCCGTAGATCTTGACGAATTCGGTGTAACCGTCGATCTCGCCGCGCGACATCTTGCCACCCAAGGGCACACGCAGCGCCACCACGCGACCACCCGGGGTGGTGGCGGGGCCGGAGAAGACCTTGAAGTCCACCGTCTTCATGGCGTCGGTGAGCTCAGTGAATTCGAGCTTGACGCGCAAGTCCGGCTTGTCCGACCCGAAGCGGTGCATGGCCTCGCTGTAAGGCATGATGGGGAACTCGCCCAGGTCGATGTTCAGCACTTTCTGGAACACCTGCTTGATCATGCCCTGGAACATGGTGCGAATGTCTTCTTCCGTCAGGAAGGAGGTTTCAATATCGATCTGGGTGAATTCGGGCTGGCGGTCGGCACGCAGGTCTTCGTCACGGAAGCATTTGGTGATCTGGTAGTAGCGGTCGTAGCCGGCCACCATCAGCAACTGCTTGAACAGCTGGGGCGACTGCGGCAGCGCAAAGAACTGGCCGTCGTGCACGCGGCTGGGCACGAGGTAGTCGCGTGCACCTTCGGGCGTGCTCTTGGTGAGCATGGGTGTTTCGATGTCGATGAAGCCGTTTTCATCGAGGTATTTGCGCACTTCCATCGCCACCTTGTAGCGCAGCATCAGGTTGTTCTGCATGTAGGGGCGACGCAGGTCCAGCACGCGGTGTGTCAGACGGGTGGTTTCGGAGAGGTTCTCGTCATCCAGTAGGAACGGGGGAGTGACTGACGGGTTGAGGACAGTCATTTCATGACAAAGCACCTCAATTTTGCCGCTCTTGAGGCTGTCGTTGGTCGTGCCCGCAGGACGCTCGCGCACCAGGCCCTTGATCTGCACGCAAAATTCATTGCGCAGGCCTTCGGCGGTCTTAAACGTGTCGGGACGATCCGGGTCACACACCACCTGCACGTAGCCTTCACGGTCACGCAGATCCACAAAGATCACGCCACCATGGTCCCGACGACGGTTGACCCAGCCGCACAGGGTGACGGTCTGGCCGAGAAGGGCTTCGGTCACAAGACCGCAGTAGTGGGAACGCATGGACATGTCGGTATCTCGAAAAGGGGCCCGGCAGGCGGGCAGGGTTCAATGTTGGGAAGGTGGCGCCGAATCGGGGCCGGTGGAGGAGAGGGACGCGGCGGCCTGGGCAGCGGCATCGGGCGCCACGGCGCCCATGGAAATCACGTAGGTCAGCGCCTGGTCGACGCTCATGTCCAGTTCTCGCACCTCGGAGCGGCGCACCACCAGGAAATAGCCGCTGGTGGGGTTGGGCGTGGTGGGAACATACACACTCAGGTAGTCCGAACCCAGATGCTCGGCCACCTCACCTGCCGGAGAGCCCGTCTGAAACGCGATGGTCCAGGAGCCTGGCAGCGGGAACTGGACCAGCAAAGCCTTGCGAAAGGCATTGCCGTTGCTGGAGAACAGCGTGTCCGAGACTTTCTTGATGCTGGTATAGATGGACTTGACGATGGGGATGTTGCTCAGCAAGCGGTCCCATTGACGCACCCACCAGCGGCCAGCCACGTTGGACACCATGGCGCCCGTGAGGAGCAGCACGCCTACCACCAACACCACGCCCAGGCCATGCATGGGGCGCAGGGTTTCAATCACCTCGCCCGTCTGCGCCGTGGGCACCATGATGCCGATGGCGGTCAGCACCCCCGCCAGGACGCCATCCAGCGCCCCGACCAGCCAGATCAAGACCCAGACCGTGATGGCCAGGGGCAACCAGACCAGAAGGCCGGCGAGCAGGTATTTTTTGAAGTGCATTCGGGTCGATCAGTGGCAGGCGCAGGAAGCCCCGCAACCGCCCGCCGGTGAAGCGTCCGTCGAGGCAGCGGTGGCGGTATCGCCAGCGGCGGATTCGGTGCCAGAGGTGGCCGTGGAAGCCGGGCTGGACGTGGCACCCCCCTTGAAATCCGTGGCGTACCAACCAGACCCCTTGAGCTGGAAACCAGCCGCTGTCAGCTGTTTGCTGAACGTGGCTTTGCCACAAGCCGGGCAATCGGTCAGTGGGGCATCGGAAATTTTTTGCAGAACGTCCTTGGCATGGCCGCAGGACCCGCATTTGTAGGCGTAAATGGGCATGGCAGGAAGTGAGAGAGAAAAACTCAGGATTATAAAACCCCGGGCCTGTGTCGCCCCTGTACCTGGGCGAACTGTCAGGGCTTAGCGCGAAGCCGCCAGCCGGTGGTGGCTGCCGTGGCGATTGGCAATGGTCTGCGGCCCCAAAGATCCCACCAGCATGCCTGCGCCTGCCGCCAGAACGCCAGCAAGCTGGGCCGGGAATTGCCCGCCCGCCGGCGTGGCCAGGAACATGCCCCAGGCCAGCAGCCCCAGCACGATGGAAAACACCGCCCCCTGGGTGGTGGCCCGGGACCAGAACAAACCGGCCAGCAGCGGCACAAAAGCCCCCACCAGCGTCACCTGGTAGGCCCCAGACACCAGCTCATAGATGGAAGTGCCTTGCATGGCCATGGCATAGGTCAATACCAGCG
>VEQI01000048.1:0-1500 GCA_018883305.1 Limnohabitans sp.
CGTCAGATCCACCATGGCCGTGGGCACATTTCCGCCCAGCACATCCGTCACCGCCGGACCGCTGCCACGGTAGGGCACCGCCACGAGCCGGGATTGCGACAAACTGGCCAACAGTTCTGCCGCCAGATGTTGAGAGGTGTATTGGCCAGAGTTGGCACAGGACACACCGGCCGGATTTTTGCGTGCTTCACGAATCACGGCCTGCACATTGCCAAAGCCACTGGCCGTGGAAGCCACGAACACCAGGGGAATGTCCGCCAGCTTGATCAGGGGTTGCAGATCTTTCTGCGGATTCAGCGGGGGCGCATCCGGCAGATGCGGATTCACGGCGATGGCACCAGTGGCGCCCAGACCGATGGTGTAACCATCCGGCGTTGACTTGGACACCGCAATCAGCCCCAGCGCGCCGCCTGCCCCGGCCTTGTTCTCCACCACCACCGCCTGGCCCAGTGACTGCGACAACTCCTTGCCGATCAATCGGGCAATGCCATCCGCAGAAGCCCCGGGCGCAAAGGGCACCACCAGGGTGATGGGTTTGCTGGGGTAAGTCTCTGCCCCGGCGTGTCCTGCCAGGCACATGAACAAACCCGTCAGCAGGCATCGACGCATGAAATGGATCACAGAGGTCACCTTTCTTGTCATGCGATCAGGAAGGTTGATCGCGTCGCATTGGCCGTGGCATCCCGTGACGCACCGGTGAATGGGGGGTGATTCTATGAATCTTGTTTAATTTATGTCAAATCATGAACGCATTGTCCATGCTACGGACAATTCAACAAAATAGAAATGATTGATATAAACTGATTATGTCCGCTTGGTGGACAATTAAGAATATGGAATCA
Source organism: Limnohabitans sp. (assembly GCA_018883305.1). Classification (GTDB taxonomy): domain Bacteria; phylum Pseudomonadota; class Gammaproteobacteria; order Burkholderiales; family Burkholderiaceae_C; genus Limnohabitans. Next base: position 843 of record VEQI01000048.1, read on the forward strand.
AACACATGCCTCGCACCGACAACTCCGACAACGTTCGCGCTGTCGCCCGAGCCCTGGAGGTCTTGCTGGCCTTCACACCCAGCGATCTCGAACTCTCTCCAGCAGAGCTGCTCAAGCGCGTGAACCTCTCCCGTCCCACGCTTTATCGCTTGCTCTATACGCTGCAAGAAAGCGGTTTTCTGGTGTCTGTGGGTGAACCGCAAAAATTCCGGCTCGGCCCTTCGGTGGCGCGCCTGGCCCATGTCTGGACCGCGACGCTGGACATCAGTGCCGTGGCTGAACCGGTGCTGCGCCGACTCTGGAACCAAACCCATGAAACCGTGGCACTGTTTGTGCATCAAGGCGAGAACCGCTTGTGCGTGGCGGAATTGCCCAGCCCTCAGCCGCTGAACTTCAAGCGTGGCGTGGGCTACACCGAGCGCATCGTGCGTGGCGCCACGGGTCGCGCCATCCTGGCTTATCTGGAACTCACGCCACAGGCGTTGAAACAGTACGCCAAAGGGACTGGCGTGGACATCAAGACACTGGAAGCAGAACTGGCCGCCACTCGCAAACGCGGTTATGCCAGTAGCCACCATGAACTGATTCCTGGCGCCGTGGCCGTGGCGGTTCCTTTTTTCGATCAACACCGCAAGGTGGCCGGCTCCATCGGCATCTT